>NZ_JBEOPO010000047.1:0-34194 GCF_040310145.1 Shewanella sp. S1-49-MNA-CIBAN-0167
TATAAGACGCCACATCAGAAATATAATGAGTTAAAAAAAGCGGCTTAAAATCTCTCCAGAAATACTTGACCATTACAGGTATAGTTTCGATTAGAGAAGCTGCGGCTGGGAAGGTGATTTATAAAAACAGATTCTACACCGGTATGGAGCGTCCGCCCGGGCCAATGGGATTTGTAAAGCCGCCTGACCTTTATTCGAGTCAAAAGGAGTTCAGGCTTTTGTGGGTTCCTAGGGAAGCCAATGGGTTAAATCCATTTCTCTTAAAGTGTCCCGAAGTAGGTCATTTGTGTAAACGAATCGCCTAATTGGGTAGCCGGAGGTGTTTAACTTCCTGCCCCCCACATCACACTGCATATGGCTCCGCACAGGGCGGTTCATTTTGAATGCTTAAATTAAACTTTCTGGTTAGCCTCTTGGTTTCGGGTGTGAACTGCTATTCATTCTTCTCTCAGTGAATGCAATCTAGCTTTGTTAAGATAATCATTACTAATGCGAAACGGAGGCTGTAGAGTTTCAACTCTAAATGGTTTCTGTCCGTGCGACCTGAGGTCGTATGAAGCGCTGTTCACCGCGATAAGAGTGAACCATCTGTATCACCAGATGACCCTAAGACTCTGAATAAAGCAGCGAGTCTGACAATGTAACGAAGTCCATTGGACGGGAACAGAATCGTGAGAGGACGTTCTTCCTGATAACCACAATCGGGTAAGTGCTAGGGTGTCAGTATGATGAACGTAAGTGAATCCATATAAGGTGCGTTATACGATGAACAGCGGAAGTGGTTAATACGCTGTGGCCAAAAGGCATGAGAGTTGGAAAGAGATTGGACAGTGCTCTTTCGTGATCAAATAACTCTCCGCACTATAGTGGGCATCTAACCTGACGTTGCGCGACATACGGAACAGGGTAAGCCTGTATTGCTCCCCTTGGGGAAAGTGGCCTGCGAAGGCTACCGATAGTAATGCAGGTAAAGGAGGCTAGAAAAAGCGAATGCCGCATTGTAATGATGCGGATACTGATTTTATCTGGCGCGAAAGCGAGCTGACTTCTAGCTGGTCTCCCGTTGCAAGAAAATTTGAGGAACTTTATTAATGGAGAAACGCAAATGATGGCTTCAAACGAAGTTAGTGCATCTCCTGACAATGCTCAATGGCAATCCATTAACTGGAAGGCGGTTAAGCAACATGTATTAAAGCTTCAAATGCGCATTGCAAAAGCAACCCGAGAAGGTAAACGCGGCAAGGCGAAAGCATTGCAGTGGATATTAACTCACTCTAAATCAGCAAAATTGCTTGCTGTTAAAAGAGTTTCTCAAAACAAAGGCAGCAAAACACCTGGAATCGACGGCATCATTTGGAACAGTGATGCTCGTTGTATAGGTGCGGTCAATCAACTGAGCCGAAAAGACTATCATGCCAAACCGCTCAGGCGTATCTACATCCCCAAGAAAAACGGCAAGCTCAGACCTTTAGGCATTCCCTGCATGATAGACAGAGCGCAACAAGCGCTTCATCTTCTAGCCTTGGAGCCTATTTCGGAAACGGTGGCCGACCTCAATAGCTATGGCTTTCGACCTAACCGAAGTACAGCAGATGCAATTGCACAGTGCTTCAAATGTTTATGTATGAAGCGCTCTAGCCAATGGGTTCTTGAGGGTGACATCAAAGCTTGTTTCGATAAGATAGGTCATCAATGGCTCATCGACAACATTCAATTAGATAAGCGAATGCTGAAACAATGGCTTGGTTGTGGTTTTGTTGACAAAGGATTGTTCTATAAGACAGCGGAAGGAACACCACAAGGTGGGATAATATCTCCTACTCTTATGCTGCTCACGCTTGCTGGATTAGAACAATTGGTTAAGTCTATTGCCTGTAAAACAGGTAATAGAGTCAACTTTATCGGATATGCAGACGATTTTGTTATCACAGGTTCTTCGAAGGAAGTGCTCGTTAATGAAATCAAGCCGCAACTAATTGGTTTTCTACAGGAAAGAGGCTTAACACTCTCTGATGAGAAAACGCACATAACTCATATCGATGATGGTTTTAACTTTCTGGGATTCAATCTTAGAAAGTACAAAGGCAAACTGCTCATTAAACCGAGCAAGAGCAACGTTCTATCATTTTTGAGTAATCTACGTGAATTCATCAGAAAACATCCAACAATCCCCGTTAACGATTTAATCAAAATATTGAATCCGAAGCTGAGAGGATGGGCGAATTATTATCGTCATTGTGTGGCAAAGCGAACCTTCGATTATGTAGGCCATCAACTTTTCTGGTTGTTATGGCGATGGGCGGTAAGGCGTCACCCAACGAAAAGTAAGGACTGGGTACGTCGAAAATACTACATGAATCGGATAGGTGGGTGGCAATTCCACGGCTGGCAGAAAATCGCCAACATGGACTGTCATTTTAATCTGGTTCAGATAGCTCAAACGCCAATAAAGAGACATGTGAAAATCAGGAGTGCATCAACGCCATTCGATCCTCAATACCTAGCCTATTTGGTTAAGAGGAAACCGAAAAAGCAAAGTCGCAATTCTTGGTTCGATCCTGTTTTGGCTGCTATGTAGGGTGCTGGGTAACAGAATACGCCTTAGTGGAGGCTTGAGCCGTATGCAGTGAAAGTTGCACGTCCGGTTCTTAGGAGGGCGGCACTTGGTAACAAGTGCCGCCTATCCGACAACTACGAGTTAGCTTAAAAAGTAACCGCCTAGCGAACCACACCTAGCATCGATAATCTGACTATTTGAAAATACCGACTCAATGATAAATTCGGAACAGGTGATGACAACTAACAAAACAAGTGCACAGTGGCAGCGATTACTTTCGCAGCGCATTTAGCTGCACTAATATTGAATGTTGCCAACAGCATAATGTCTCTATTACGACTTATTATAAACAGCGCACTTTACTGGCTGAGGACCAGCCAAAACCAAGTTTGCCAAAGCAAAGGCCGAACTCACGCTTTATTCAGTTAAAACAAACGACGACAGAATAACTTAATCCAATAAAAATGCCGACATTTTCGATCAACGATTAACGAGTTCACGCCTCACTAAGCTAAAGTTTACTACCCTACAAAATCTAAGCTTGTTATGCCCCCCTATTATTGATTAGAAAACACTCAAATGCTAACATATTCTATAGGACTCAGTGATACACTTAAAGGATGTTAAGTGGGCAGAATATTTAAAACACCTGACTTTGCATCTTGGGCTAAAGATGAAAGTGTAGATGATTCGGCCTTATTGACTGCGATTCAAGAAATTGAAGGTGGGCTAATAGATGCCAAACTTGGTGGCAATGTCATTAAAAAACGTGTTGCCCGTACTGGCCAAGGTAAAAGTGGCGGTTTTAGAACCATTATTGCTTTTAAAGTCGATGATAAATCAATTTTTATATTTGGTTTTTCTAAGAATGAAAAAGCGAATATTTCAACAAAAGAAAAGACTGCATTAAAGATTATGGCCAAAGAGTTACTCGCTTACGATAATAAGCAATTAGCAAAAGCATTGAAACACAAAGCACTATTTGAGGTAATACGAGATGAGTAGATTATTAAAATCACTTCATAACACAGCACAAGGCTTACATGATGCAGGGATCATGAAAACAGCCACCATGCGTGAGCTTGATGAATTATGCTTACCTGAAGTTAACGTATTATCTGCTGCTGAAATTAAACATATCCGTGTCTCAAATAGGCTTAGTCAACCCGTATTTGCTAGAGGTCTTAATGTCTCGGTATCCAGTGTACAAAAATGGGAACAAGGCAAGCGGCATCCAGAAGGGCCCGCTTTAAAACTGCTAAATCTCGTGCAAAAAAATGGTTTTGATTTACTTAAAGCGTAGAGACTACTTGAGACAAGATAAGCTTAACGTTGTCCTAACAAAGCAATATCTAATCCTACATAACTAAACCACCAATAAAAATGCCAGCATTTCTGCTGGCATTTTTGTTCAACAATTAACTAGTTAAAGCTTAAAGCGCGGCTTGGAAAATCACGCTGTCAGCTTTCTTAGTGTAAGAATCGATTTGGTCGAAGTTCAAGTAACGATAAGTATCAGCTGCAGAGGCATCTAATTCTTTAGCGTAATCTTGATATTCTTCAGGTGAAGGTAAACGGCCTAATAACGCCGCTACTGCCGCAAGCTCTGCAGAGGCTAAGTAAACGTTTGCCCCCGTACCTAAACGGTTAGGGAAGTTACGCGTAGAGGTTGATACAACCGTTGCACCTGCCTCTACACGTGCTTGGTTACCCATACACAAAGAACAACCAGGGATCTCAATACGAGCACCAACACGGCCGAAGATGGCGTAGTAACCTTCTTCCGTTAATTGATCGCGATCCATCTTAGTCGGTGGTGCAATCCATAAACGGGTTGGTAGCGTGGTAGCAAACTTTTCTAGCATCTTACCGGTCGCACGGAAGTGACCGATGTTGGTCATACAAGAACCGACAAACACTTCGTCAATCTTAGTTTGGGCAACGCTTGATAATAATACTGCATCATCAGGATCGTTTGGTGCACAAAGAATTGGCTCTTTGATGTCGTTTAAGTCGATTTCGATCACTTCTGCGTATTCAGCATCGCTGTCCGCTTGCATCAACTCAGGATTAGCAATCCACTCTTGCATTGCAACGATACGACGTTCAATCGTACGACGATCGCCATAACCTTCAGCAATCATCCACTTTAACATCACGATGTTAGAGGTGAGATATTCAATGATCGGCTCTTTGTCTAGCTTAATGCTACAACCTGCAGCTGAACGCTCAGCAGAGGCATCAGATAATTCGAATGCTTGCTCAACTTTAAGCTTTTCAAGACCTTCGATTTCTAATACCCGGCCAGAGAAAGCGTTAATTTTGCCTTTTTTCTCAACCGTTAGCAGACCCATTTCAATGGCTTTTAATGGGATAGCATGGACTAAATCACGTAAGGTGATACCGGGTTGCATTTTGCCTTTAAAGCGGACTAACACTGACTCAGGCATATCAAGAGGCATAACACCTGTTGCCGCAGCAAATGCCACTAAGCCAGAACCTGCAGGGAACGAAATGCCAATAGGGAAACGAGTATGTGAATCACCACCCGTACCAACGGTATCGGGTAATAACATCCGGTTTAACCACGAGTGAATAACCCCGTCACCTGGACGCAATGACACACCACCGCGGTTCATAATGAAATCCGGTAATGTGTGATGAGTTGTCACGTCAACAGGCTTTGGATAAGCCGCGGTATGGCAGAAAGACTGCATAGTTAAATCAGCACTAAAGCCTAAACAGGCTAAATCTTTCAACTCGTCACGTGTCATAGGGCCAGTGGTATCTTGTGAACCCACTGAAGTCATCTTAGGTTCACAGTATTGACCCGGACGCACCCCATCAACACCACACGCTTTACCGACCATTTTCTGAGCTAAAGTATAACCTTTGTCAGACGCGGCAATGTCTTGTGGGCGAACGAATACTGTCGATGCTTCAAGACCTAAAGTCTCACGCGCACGGTCAGTAAGACCACGGCCAATAATCAACGGAATACGACCACCAGCACGGACTTCGTCTAATAACACCTCGGTTTTTAATTCAAATGTTGAAATCACTTCATCTGTGCCATGACGCTTAACGACACCTTGATAAGGGTAGATATCAATGACATCACCAGTGTCCATCTGATCAACGTTGAGTTCGATCGGTAATGCACCCGCATCTTCCATGGTGTTGAAAAAGATCGGCGCAATCTTATTGCCTAAACAGAAGCCACCAGCACGCTTGTTCGGCACATAAGGAATATCATCGCCCATGAACCATAACACTGAGTTAGTGGCAGATTTACGTGAAGAACCGGTACCAACAACATCACCCACATAAACTAATGGATGACCTTTGCCTTTCAACGCTTCGATTTCTTTGATGGGTCCCACAACACCTGATTCATCAGGCACAATACCGTCACGAGCATTTTTCAACATCGCTAATGCATGCAGTGGAATATCAGGGCGAGACCATGCATCTGGCGCAGGCGACAAATCATCAGTGTTGGTTTCACCAGACACTTTAAATACGGTTAATGTGACTTTTTCAGTCAATTTAGGACGGTTTAAAAACCAATCGGCATTGGCCCAAGCTTCAACCACTTGTTTAGCCGATTCATTGCCCGCTTGCATTTTTTCAACAACATCGTGGTATGAATCAAACATCAACAATGTATTGGAGAGTGCTTTAACAGATAGAGGTGCTAATGCGGCATTATCTAATTGGTCAATTAACGGGTCAATGTTGTAACCACCTTGCATAGTGCCAAGTAGTTTAACAGCATGTTCAGCGCTTAAGATCGGAGATGACACAGTGCCTTTAGCTACGGCATCAAGGAAAGCGGCTTTAACATAAGCAGCTTCGTCTACTCCAGGTGGAATACGATGTTCTAGCAAATCGAGGACGAATGCCTCTTCACCTGCGGGAGGTGTTTCAACTAACTTAACCAGTTCAGCCACTTGTTGTGCATTTAATGGCTTAGGGACTACGCCCTCTGCAGCACGTTCTGCGACGTGTTTACGATATGCTTCTAGCACGGCAACATTCCTCTTTGTTTGACGCCTAACGGCAAAACTCAGCGTCATTATGATACGCTGATAATTCCACTGGTTCGGGCTTGAAATCCGACCTCCAGTATACTACAGCTTTGTAAAAGTATGAATCAGCTCACACTATTAGCGAGATGAAATCAACGCGATTTATCAGCCCAGAAATCAATTTACCGACAAGTTTACTAAAATAAAATTAGACAATAGTTTTAAACAGCCTTAAATTTCATTAGATACATGAACTTACAATGAACCAATGATTAAACTATCCACAAAGTTATATTCCACGCTGTCGATTAAATATTTTTTATAAAACACGGTTCTGATTGTGCCCTATCAACAACAAGGCAATAATTAGCCCTGACTATCGCCACCTTTATGGAACCAATATTGTGTCAACCCAGGTAAAAGCCGTTATTTTTGATATGGATGGAATTTTAATCGATTCTGAACCCGCTTGGCAGATAGCCGAGCAAACTGTACTGAATGGTTGTGGGCTAAACCTCAGCCTTGAAGAAGTGGAGCAAACGACAGGCATGCGGATCGACCATGTTGTGAGTTATTGGTATCAACGCTTTCCTTGGCCAAATTATGATAATGCCGCCACGGCGACAAAAATAGTCAATGAAGTGATAGCCCAAATCAACGCCAATGGTGAGCCCATGCTCGGCGTGATTGAGTCGCTGGACGCGTGTAAACGTCTAGGGCTTAAAATAGGATTAGCCACCTCGTCGTCATCACGGATTATTGAGGCTGTTTTGCATAAACTCACTATTGGTCATTATTTTGATGCGATTGAATCTGCTGAAAATCTAGCTTACGGCAAACCCCATCCCGAGGTGTATTTAAATTGTGCCACAGGGCTGGGCATAGCGCCGAGTCAATGCATCGCTATTGAAGATTCGTTTAATGGTTTGATTGCGGCTCGGGCAGCCAGCATGCAAACGGTAGCGATCCCTGCGCCTCATACCGCAACTCAAACTAAATGGGTTATTGCCCATCATCAGCTCGCTCACGCAGGATTATTACCCGCGCTGCTAGGGGCCTAGGCCGCTACGCGGATAGTGCGCTTCGCTTCTAGGGCGGACTTCGTCACTGCTAGGATCGCTACGCTGCTAGGGCGGACTTCGTCCTGCTAGGGACAGCTTCGCTGCTAAGATTTAATAGCCTCTGCAGCGTCCTAGCTTCTAGGCTTTTAGCTTGTATAGCATCTAGCCGCGTAGCGTCCTAGCAGCGAAGCGCTCTAGCCACTAGACTTTTGGCTTAGATAGACTGCCTAAAAGTTTTTACCGACAAATAAATAGAAAGCCGTTTCACCGCGGTCAGTAAAACCAAAACCTAATGCCGCGGGGCCCCAATCGGTATCGGTACCTAAATACATACTACTGGCGAAAATCAAATCATCTAAAGCGACATCATCTCGCTCAAACCATACATTACCCGCTTCAAGGCTCGTCCCTAAGTACAAAGGTAAGTCGGTGATTAGCACATCACGGCCGAGATCATACTGATAGATCACCGCCGCAAATACTTTATGCGCCCCGACTAAGGTATCTTTGCGAAAACCAGACAAGTTTAAGAACCCGCCTAAATCAGCAACATGTATGGTAAAGTCACCATCATTCTCAACCGTAGCCAATTCCATTTTACCGACAATGGCATGATTACCAAGCTTTAACGCACCTTTCCAGTCAGCCTCAAACTGCCACGATAAACCATCACTCGAAGTGTTGCCAACGTTACTTAAGCCCTTATAAGACTCATCTCTTAAATAGCTGACAAAGGTGATTCGATTACCTTCTGTCGGGAAGCTAATACTGTTTAGATTATCATAGGCCACTTTAAAATAGCCGCCGCTTGAATGATAGTTAAGCGAGTCAACCGAGCCAAACTCACTACTCACGCGGCCATCTTCTGCGATAAAACCTAATTCAATAATACCATCAGGGTCAAAGTTATAGCCTACACCTAAAACGATTTGAGCCACGCTATTTTCAAGTTCAACATAACGACTGTCTTGATCAAACAAATCCCAATCTTTCATTTCATATTGGAATCTTCCTAGGCTGTAAAATGTTTGATCACGATCTAATGGTTGATAAAATTCAGTAGCCACTAACTTTTTAAATCCTAATTCTAATTCGTTACGCCACTCACCACCATTTTCAGTCAAGTCGGTCATGGTATAAGCTAAGCTAAGGGTAATCGCTGAATCTAAGGTGAAGTCATCCTCCCAATTAAATCCCGCTTGAAAATAGTTCGGCCCCCATGATTTAGCTCTGGTGGTAATGGTTAAAATTCGCCCTTGTTCAACATCTTCAAATTCAGCATCAACACGCTCAAATTTATTCAGCGAATACACTCGGTTTAGGGCTGAATCTAAATCCTCTTTGCTAAGCACAATACCTTCGGTAATCCCTAAACGCTCACGCAGTAATTTCTCACTGACTTTTGATTGATTATCAAAAGCAATTTTATAAATGGGTTTTTTAAGCGGATCTAACCACAGCGCGCTTTGTTGTAATTTACTCGCTTGATAAGCCAAATAATCTGATTCACTAATGCCAAGAGGCGCTAACGTCACCAACTCTAAATTGGCGGCATCTTCACCTAATTTGAGTGCCAACGGCATAATGGAAAAATCTGTGGTACTTAAGCTATCAATAGCAGGACGAATTAAAATATCGCTTGCAGTCAGTAAGGTTTTTTGGCGCGCCGTGCTCGCTTGAGTCAAAATGGTTGAGAGTTGCTCTAATACGGCAAGGGTACTGTCTAAGTTTTCTTGTTTGGTCAGGGCAGATCCAATATCGACAGCGATGATAATATCGGCACCCATAGCTTTGACTACATCAACAGGCATATTGTTAGCAATGCCACCATCAACGAGTAAACGACCGTCAATAAGCGCAGGCTGCAGCGCGCCCGGTACAGTGGCAGAGGCTTGCATCGCTTGTACGACACTGCCACTAGATAACACTACCGCTTCGCTGGTCGCTAAATCAGTCGCTACCGCCCGATAAGGAACGGCTAGCTCATCAAAGTCACCAAACTGTTCAACTAATCCTGTCGATTTACGCAGCAACTGCGACATACTTTGACCACGCAACAAGCCGCTGGGTGAGGTTAAGCTATTATTGCTATAACCCACAGTGAGTGGAATATTAAACTGATCCCGTTGCTGTTTATCACGGTAGCTTAATTTATCTCGCGGAATCGTATCTGAATAGCCTTTAGACCATTCACCATTAAGCATAATTTTTTCGATTTGGTCGGCGTTGTAACCGAGCGCATACATGCCGGCGACATAGGCGCCAATACTGGTGCCAGCAATATAATCTACAGGGATATGATGTTTTTCAAGTACTTTCAGCACCCCAATATGGGCAGTACCTTTGGCGCCGCCACCACTGAGCACCAAGCCAATGGTCGGTCTTTCTTTAGTAGATATTTTGGCAGCATAGACTGGTTGCACCGCTAAGCTAAAGCAAATACAGCTAGCCAAAAACCAAGTCGTCAGGTTAAGGCGCAAAGTTTGTTGCATAAATCATTCCGAAAGTAAGTAAAAACAACTCATTCTAACAAAATTTGACCAATAGCCATACTAATGGATAGCAGCAGATGACACCAACCAGACAAAAGTGCACATTACTCATTAATCAGCATTTTTCGCTTAATGTCGAGTTCAAGTTCGGCTTTGGGCATCGGCTTGGCAAAATAATACCCCTGAATAACATGGCATCCTCGCTTAACCACTTGATCCAATTGCTGCTCCGATTCAACGCCTTCGGCGATAACGTCAAGGGATAGGTTTCGCGCTAATTCAATAATACTGCTCACAATAGCTTGATCGGCTTGATTGGTATCAATATGAATTAAAAATGAGCGATCAATTTTTAGGGTGTTCACTTGGAATGACCGTAAATAGGCAAGTGATGAATAACCGGTGCCAAAATCATCTATGGCAACATTAATACCTAACTGCTTAAGTGCGAGTAAGTGTTGGCTGGCAATATCGATCTCTTTCATCAATACACCTTCAGTAATTTCTACCGATAAACACCTTGCAGGCATTCCCGTTTGATGCAGTGTTGCGGTTAAAAAGTCGATGAAATCTGGCTGCCTAAAATGCATAGCCGATACGTTAACAGACACTTTTATCTCACTCTGATACTGTTGATGCCAGCGAGCACCGTCGAGACAAGCTTGAGTCAGCACCCAGCGATCGATCTCAACAATCAAGCCACAGGATTCGGCAATACCAATAAACACATCGGGTCTGACCATGCCATCTTTTGGGTGTTTCCAACGGATCAAAGCTTCAACGCCTACGATTCTATTTCGTTGGTGAACATCGATCTGGGGCTGGTAATACAATTCAAATTCATTGCACAGTATCGCTCGATGCAAATCAGCTTCTAAGCGCAAATGGTATAATGCTTCTGCATTACGCGCAGCGGAATAATATTGAAAATTCCCCCGGCCCTCTTCTTTTGCATGATACATGGCTAAATCGGCATTTTTTATCAAGGTATCGGGGGTTTGATCATCACCAGACCAAATGCTAATGCCAATACTGGTCGAAATAAAGAATTCCCGCCCGTACAATTTAAAGGGCGTTTCGATTTGTTTTAACAGTTGTTTGGCTATGTGATTAATGGTATCGACATCTTTGGCGTCACGCAGCAAAATAACAAATTCATCACCACCAAAACGGCACAACAAATGCTCTTCAGACAAACAAGACTGCAGTCGACTTGCGGCTTCAACTAACAATGCGTCACCCATACTGTGACCGTATGAGTCATTAACATGTTTAAATCTGTCGAGGTCTAAAAACAGTAGCGCTAAGGTTTCGTTCTGTTGCTTTGCCGTTTCAATAACCTGGCCTAATCGACGCGAAAACATCGCCCGATTAGCTAAGCCAGTTAACATGTCATTGTTTGCTAAGCGGCGCAGATGAAGCTCATTATGTTTACGCTCAGTGATATCTGAAAATACCACCACATAATGTAATGCAGAGCCATTTAAATTAAACATGGTCGACACATTTATCCGTACAGGACATCGGCTACCATCACTACAATTAAACTCGCATTCTCCGGTCCAAAAGAGCTCCTTATCAAACACATCATCCATGTCAAAAGGCTCTACCGTCTCAAACACTAAGTCGGAAAAAGGTTTGCCAGCTAAATCACTCTTTTTAGCCGCTAGAATTAAATTAGCAGCAGCATTACTAATTTTGATATTTTTATTCACGTCTAAGATCAACATGCCTTCGGAGGTATTCTCAAACGCTTGAGCTAATAAATTGACCTCACTTTCAAGTGCTCTTTGCTGAGTGATATCGGTATACATCCCTGCAGCGTGAATTAACCTTCCACTATTTTGATCAACCTCAATGGCGCGGCCTTTAATCCGCAGCCAATGCCATTGATGATCATGTTCATTTTGATATCGGTACTCAATATCAATCATGTCTGTTGCAGATAACAGCAACTTATTCCAGGCTTTAGTGATCAGCTCAATGTCATCTTGATGAATGGGAATTTCTTCTAGTTTCATTTCGATATACGGTATAGGACCCAGTACACCACCTCGATTATCTAATGATAAAAGTCGCGTATTGCCGTGCCACTCCCATAAGTCTGAATCGCTGCCTTTCAACGCTTGGCGCAAACGGTCATCACTTTGCAGCAATGCAACGTTCATTTTTTTAAAGCGATTGATCTGTCGCTGCCTAAACACCAATATCACTAATACAATAAGTAATAGGCTAAAGGTTAATGCACCTTTGAATTGTTGCGATCGCCACCAAAATTGCTTAACCATAAAGGGATACTGAAAGGGTTCGCTCGACCATACACCATTTCTTTTATATAACAGTTCAAGCACATACGCCCCTGCACTTAAACCGGTAATATTAATTTGTGACTGCCCTTCTAATAACACGTAATTCCCAGTGTCGGCGCCATTCTTAACCAGACGATACTGTATGGTCATCGGCTTATTATCAAGGTAATCGAGAATGGCAATTTGAAAGCTAATTAAGTTGGCACCAGGTTCGACTTGCGACAATTGGCTTGGGATCAAAAAAACGGCGGTATTATTCTCATAATATACTGACACAGATTCAAGTATCACCTTGTCATTGACAGTACGTGGGGCCAGTTTATCAAGATCGATTAACATCGCGCCGTCTGGCGTACCGACATAAAATCCTTTATCAGGATCATAAAATTTTGCCGACTCATTAAATTCATCAGAAATGAATCCATCTTTATGGCTAAATGAACTGACTTTACCTGACGTTTTATTGACTTTAATGATGGCACTAGCACAACCGATAATATGGTCCGTAGCCGTTTCTTGAAAAAAGAACACCACTTTACAGTCGATCTTCCACTGTTGATCAAGCGAAATAATCTCATCGGTCTGAGTATTTAATTGATAAATACCTTGCTGGGAAGTGCCTAACCAGATAACGCCTGGGGCCACTTGTATAATACTATTCATCGTTGGGAGATTAGTAAAATCGGCAAATACATCCACTTTAGAAACATATTCATCAGCGGTGGTTAAATAGCCAAAATGTTTACTGCCACTAATCCATAAACGATCCGCATCATCCCTTAATAAGGCTTTATATAGCGTATTACTTAATGACTGCTTACCATTTGATAGCGCTTGTAAGGTCAAATCATCATTACCCTCTTGCCAATAGTACAAGCCTTTATTGGTGGTAAACCAAATCATATCGTTAAACAATTCGTCACGATAAATACCGATGACGATCCTATCGCTCAGCGACGCTTTGCCACCACTCCACTGAGCAAAATCAGTACTAGTATTGGTTAATTTATTGACCACATATAAACCACTGGTGGTAGCTAACACAAGGTGCTGTGCGTCTAGGGAACCAATCCGATAAATACTGTCATTAAGTTCAAACCCTGCTGGGATTATCATGGTTGATGTTTGGTCAAGTGTATTAACCACAGACAAACCACCATCGGTACCTAACCACACTTTGTCGCCTTCACTGTATACCGACCACACCATTTCATTATCAAGTTGATAAGGCGGTTTTTTAGAGTAATCATCAATTAAAAATTCAGGTTTGCCCGCAATCACAGCAAGACCATCACCTGAACCACCAACCCACAACAACCCCTCTGCATCAACCGCCATATCATGAATGTAATCAATATTAGCTCTTTGTTTAAGTTCGTCACGGTATACGATTAGCTTGTTGTTTTCTTGGCTCCAAAAAATCAATCCTGCACGGCTTGAAATCCATAAATCACCATTAAGATCTTGCTCCATTTGCTCAACATAATAAGGAATTTCAGGCACAGATTGCAGTGTGAGCGTATTGGTATTGACCTTAAATAACCCTTTCGATGTCAGCATCCATACCCGCTGTTGTTTATCTTGAAACAGCTTTCTAATGGAACCGTTTTTATCCGACCATGGAAATACGCCGATGAAGGTCCCGTCAGCCTGATGAAGTTGCAGCACATGATCAGTGGAAAACAAATATTGCGCGTTGTTTAATTCAAGCGCGTTACGCCAAGGTAAATTGTGATCTAATAAATGACTAGGGGATAAATACAATTGCTGAGAAGTATCATCAAAATAATAAACTTGGCCAGAATACGCTAATATTAACAGCCGTCCATCGAGCTGACGCTGAGTCGCTGCCACGCGAATACTGTTATTAATATTAGTGACATCATTGTCTTTAGGCTTAAGCAACAAGCTAAACTGATTATCTAAAATACTGTATAAATATAACGAGGAATTGGTGCCAATAAGTAAATGGTCTTGGCCAGAATTAACGACGGTAGAGATGAGCTCATCATCAAGAACTGAATCAAAACCGACTTTATCGATGCGCCTAACTTTATTATTACTAACCCGATACAAACCTTGCTGAGTCGCCAACCAAACAAATCCATAATGGTCAAAGCTTATATCTTGGATCGTGGCATTGGCTAACCCATCGCGCGCAGTAAACACTCGCTGAACGATATCTGCTGCACTCGCTGGAGCAGCGCTGAATAAGTAAAAAATCACACTAACAAAGCAACAGATTACCGCTTTTATCATAAATTAAGCCTATACCTCGAAAAGAAAATATTTGTACTCATCGTCAACATCAGCCGATGAGACTACCGCGGCCAGCATTATTATTTAACGGCTCTGCAGTTGGAACAAACAATATAATCTTTTAAACGGAAACAAAAATAATCCTGTATAACGTCTGACAAGTTATTTTTTAGCGAGTTTATCTATCTTTTTTTTATAAACAATATTAATGTTTTAACATGATTATGTTTATAAAGTAATACTTTCAGCTAAGACTCCTCCACAAAGTCAAATTGTAGGTAAAAAAAAGCACCCCTAGATAGGGGCGCCTTATGTCGTCAAGTATTAATTACTTCTTCTTAACCGCTTTAGGGTTAGGTAAATCAGTAATTGAACCTTCATACATTTCAGCCGCTAAGCCAACTGATTCATGTAATGTTGGGTGAGCATGGATCGTTAATGCTAAATCTTCAGCATCACAACCCATTTCAATGGCTAGGCCAATTTCACCTAATAATTCACCACCGTTAACGCCGACAATAGCACCACCGATCACCCGGTGAGTCTCTTTCTCGAAAATTAACTTAGTCATACCTTCGCTGCAATCTGATGCGATTGCACGGCCGCTTGCTGCCCAAGGGAACGTCGATGTTTCGTAAGCAATACCTTGCTCTTTCGCTTCTTTCTCAGTGAGGCCGACCCATGCAACTTCAGGGTCAGTGTAAGCAATTGATGGAATAACTTTAGGATCGAAATAGTGCTTCAAGCCCGAAATCACTTCAGCGGCAACATGACCTTCATGCACACCTTTGTGAGCCAACATAGGTTGGCCAACGATATCACCGATAGCATAAATATGCGGTACGTTGGTACGTAACTGCTTATCAACATTAATAAAGCCACGCTCATCAACATTAACACCGGCTTTTTCAGCAGCCAGAGACTTACCATTAGGTGAACGACCAATGGCGACTAATACTGCATCATAACGTACAGGTTCTGCAGGCGCTTTCTTGCCTTCCATTGTGACGTAAATACCGTCGTCTTTGGCTTCAACCGCGGTCACTTTCGTTTCAAGAATAAGGTTAAACTTCTTCTTAATTTGCTTAGTGAATACACGAACAACGTCTTTGTCTGCAGCGGGAATAACTTGGTCAAACATTTCAACCACGTCAATTTCACTGCCTAAAGAAGCGTATACGGTGGCCATTTCTAGACCAATAATACCGCCACCCATCACTAATAACTTACCTGGAACTTCTTTCAGTTCTAGTGCATCAGTCGAATCCCAAATACGTGGGTCTTCATGGGGAATAAACGGTAATTTAATGGGACGTGAACCGGCAGCAATAATGGCTTGTTCAAACTGAACCACTGTCACTGTGCCATCTTCTGCAGTGACTTCTAAGCTATTAGGGCCAGTAAATTTACCAAAACCATTAACCACATCAACTTTACGCATTTTAGACATTCCGCCTAATCCGCCGGTTAACTGTCCAACAACTTTATTTTTAAAGCCACGTAATTTGTCTAAATCAATCTTAGGCTCACCAAAAACGATGCCATGATCAGCAACCGCTTTGGCTTCTTCAATGACTTTTGCTACATGCAATAGTGCTTTTGAAGGAATACAGCCAACGTTCAGACACACACCACCAAGGGTACTGAAACGCTCAACAATTATGGCGTCTAAGCCTAAGTCAGCAGCACGAAACGCCGCAGAATAACCTGCTGGGCCTGCCCCTAGTACGACTACTTGAGTTTTAATTTCGTTACTCATGATTTCCTCTAATCTTGTTCATTCCGTGTGAAAGACGGATCGGCCCAAATGTCGATGTCGCCAGCTTGAAACTTACGTTTCACGTCCAATTTCCATTCAGTTGTTAACTAAAAAATTGGGATGGGCGCATTTTATACTCAAATCAATTTGTTTGAAACCGATCACAATAAAAAGGTCGCTCTTATGAGCGACCTTTGGGGTTATAAAATCAATGTGCGAATGTCTGATAATATTGCAGATAAGGTCACACTAAAGCGTGCAGCCATCGCCCCATCAATAACGCGATGGTCATATGACAAGGATAAGGGCAACATTAATTTAGGTTGAAACTCTTTACCGTTCCACTTTGGCTTAATTTCAGATTTTGACACCCCTAAAATCGCCACGTCTGGGTAGTTAACAATCGGCGTAAACGCCGTACCGCCAATACCACCTAAACTTGAAATAGTAAAACAGCTACCTTGCATATCAGCCGACTTTAACTTGCCATCACGAGCGCGGATAGAAATATCGGTTAATTCACGCGACAATTCTACAATGCCTTTTTTATCGACATCACGAACCACAGGAACCATTAAGCCATTCGGGGTATCAACAGCAACACCAATGTGGAAATATTTCTTTTGGATAAGTGACTCACCGTCACTGCTTAAGCTCGAGTTAAACACAGGGAACTCAGCCAATGCTTTGGCAACCGCTTTCATCATGAACACCAATGGGGTGATCTTATAATCGGCTTTTTTCTTCGCAGCAAGCTCGTTTTGTTGCTTACGGAATGCTTCCATCTCAGTGATATCAGCTTCGTCAAACTGGGTAACATGTGGAATGGTAACCCAGTTGCGATGTAAGTTAGGACCCGACAATTTCTGGATCCGGCTTAATGGCACTTCTTCCACTTCACCAAACTTACTGAAATCAACCTTAGGCGCAGCAATCACGTTTAAGCTGCCAGCACCACCAGCAACCGCCGTAACAGCTGAAGCTTTAGGACGTGACAACTCGTACTTAACAAACGCTTGTACGTCTTCTTTCAAAATACGCGCTTTACGGCCAGTACCAGACACCTTGCTTAAATCAACACCAAATTCACGCGCTAAACGACGTACCGCAGGTGATGCATGTGCTACACCTGTTGACGTAGGCTTCGCTGCACTTGGATGATACGGCACAGGCGGAGTTGATGGACGACTTGCCGCTATTGTTGGCGCTGGCGCTGCGGGTGCAGGTTCAGCTTGCACTGGAGCCGCTTGGGCCACTGGCGCAGTACTTGTGGTTTCAATGGTAGCAATTAAGCTACCTTGAGATACTTTATCGCCCACTTTAACGGTTAACGACACTAACTTTCCGGCAAATGGAGCCGGTACTTCCATGGTCGCTTTGTCAGTTTCAAGGGTAATTAAGCCTTGATCTAGAGTGATGTCATCACCTATAGAAACCAACACCTCGATAATATCAACATCACTAGCGTCGCCAATGTCAGGTACATGAATTTCTTGTACTTGAGTTGTCGTTGCGGCTTGTGCTGCAGGCGCCTGAGCCGCTTGAGCAACCGGTGCAGCTGCTTGTGGCGCAGATTCAACAGGTGCTGCTGCAACAGGCCCAGAACCGGCCACTTCTAGCGTGATAACCAATGAACCTTCAGACACTTTGTCGCCCAAGGCCACTGTCACAGATTTAACCACACCTGCTTTAGGTGACGGTACATCCATGGTGGCTTTATCGGTTTCTAAGGTAATCAGACCCGTATCAACATCAATGCTATCGCCAACAGCAACCAGAACTTCAATAATAGACACATCGGTGTCACCACCAATATCAGGTACTTTGACCTCAATCACTTCTGAACTGCCAGCACTTGGCGCGGCGGCAGGAGTAACTGCCACTGGCGTTACAGGTGCAGGAGCCGCAGCTTGGGCAACTGGCGCTTCTGCTTTAGGTGCTTCTGCTTTAACAGGCGCGGCGTCAGCAGCACTCATCATCGCGATTAACGTGCCTTCAGACACAGTATCACCTACAGCAATCTTTAATTCTGCCAAGGTGCCAGCAAAAGGTGCTGGAATGTCCATGGTTGCCTTATCGCTTTCAACTGTGATGATTGACGCTTCTTTTTCAAGAAAATCACCCACTGCAGCACAAATTTCAATAACTTGTACGGCATCAGTATCGATATTAGGAACCAAAATTTCTTTTAATTCAGCCATTTTGTATCCCCTTACGCTAACTGTGGGTTGATCTTATCAGCATCAATGCCATATTCAGCGATGGTTTTCGTTAACACATCAACAGGCATTTCATTACGATCAACAAGTGACTTCAGCGCCGCAATAACAATAAACTTGGCATCCACTTCAAAGTGATGACGTAAGTTTGCACGGCTGTCGCTGCGACCAAAACCATCGGTACCCAACACTTTATAATCTGTTGGTACAAAAGCACGTAATTGCTCGCCGTATATTTTCATATAGTCGGTAGCCGCAATTACAGGCGCATCTGACGATAACACTTGACTGACATACGCTTGCTTAGGCTCTGCGGTTGGGTGCAACATGTTCCAACGCTCAGCAGCTTGACCGTCACGGGTTAACTCGTTAAAGCTGGTCACACTGAATACGTCGACACTGACACCAAAGTCTTTGGCTAATGCTTGTGCTGCATTGCGAACTTCTTCAAGAATAGTACCGCAACCCATTAACTGAACTTTACCTTTACCACTACCAGCAACAGACTCAAGCTTATAAATACCTTTGACAATACCTTCTTCAGCACCGGCTGGCATTTCTGGCTGCACGTAGTTTTCGTTCATGGTGGTTAAGTAGTAGTAGATATCTTCTTGATTTTCGCCATACATACGACGAATACCATCTTGTACTACCACCGCAATTTCATAACCGTAAGTCGGATCATAAGAAATACAGTTTGGAATCGTGTTCGCCAACACGTGGCTGTGACCATCTTGATGCTGTAAACCTTCGCCGTTCAATGTTGTACGGCCTGAAGTACCACCCACTAAGAATCCACGCGCACGCATATCGCCTGCGGCCCACGCCATATCACCAATGCGTTGGAAACCAAACATTGAGTAATAAATGTAGAAAGGAATGGTTGGCATATCGTTAACAGAGTAGCTTGTTGCTGCAGCAACCCAAGATGACATCGCGCCTAATTCATTGATCCCTTCTTGCAATACTTGACCGGTTTTATCTTCACGGTAGTAAGCAACTTGATCAGAATCTTGTGGGATATATTTTTGGCCTTCATGAGCATAAATGCCCACTTGACGGAATAAACCTTCCATACCAAAAGTACGCGCTTCATCAGGAATAATCGGCACAATGCGCTTACCGATTTTTTTGTCTTTTAATAACGCCGTTAATACTCGAACAAACGCCATAGTTGATGAAATTTCACGGCCATTTGAGCCTTTCAAAATCGAATCAAAAATCTTCAATGAAGGGATCTCTAACTCTTCAGTGAATTTTTCACGACGTTGTGGTAAATAACCTAATAACGCTTCACGGCGACTCTTCAAGTATTTCACTTCTTCAGAGTCTGGACCTGGATGATAAAAAGGCAGATCTTCTAACTTGTCATCCGGGATCGGAATATTGAAACGGTCACGGAAATGACGGATAGAATCGACACCCATTTTCTTGACGTTGTGAGCGATGTTTTTACCTTCACCCGCGTCACCTAAACCGTAACCTTTAACCGTTTTGGCTAGGATAACCGTTGGACGGCCTTTGGTTTTTTGTGCATGTTCAAGGGCAGCGTAAACTTTAACCGGATCATGACCACCACGGTTTAAGCGCCAAATGTCATCATCTGACATGTTAGCCACCATTTCGGCCGTTTCAGGGTACTTACCAAAGAAATGCTCACGGGTCCATGCGCCGCCTTTGGCTTTACAGTTTTGGTATTCACCGTCTACGGTTTCTTCCATTAACTGTAATAACTTACCGCTGGTATCACGGGCCAATAATGGATCCCAATAACGACCCCAAATCACTTTAACGACTTCCCAGCCTGCGCCGCGGAATTCGCCTTCAAGTTCTTGGATAATTTTACCGTTACCACGGACAGGGCCATCAAGACGCTGTAAGTTACAGTTAACAATAAACACTAAGTTATCTAATTCTTCACGTGCCGCTAAACTAATAGCACCTAATGCTTCTGGTTCATCACACTCACCGTCGCCTAAGAAACAGTAAACCGTTTGCTTAGAGCAATCTTTTAAACCACGGTCAGTTAAATACTTCAAATAACGCGCTTGGTAAATCGCTTGAATAGGACCTAGGCCCATCGATACCGTCGGGAACTGCCAATAAGTAGGCATTAACTTAGGATGCGGGTATGAAGAAAGACCTTTGCCATCGACTTCTTGACGGAAATTAGCCATTTGCTCTTCAGTAATACGCCCTTCAAGGAATGAACGCGCATAAATACCGGGTGCGATATGGCCTTGGAAATACACCAAGTCACCACCATCTTGCTCATTAGGTGCGCGGAAGAAGTGGTTAAAACACACATCATAAATCGTCGCACTAGAAGCAAAACTTGAAATATGGCCACCAAGCTCTAAATCTTTCTTAGAACCACGTAACACCATCGCCAAGGCATTCCAACGGATAATCGCCCGAATACGGCGTTCCATTTCTTGGTTGCCGGGCATATTTGGCTCTTGGCCTGCAGGAATGGTGTTTAAGTAAGCAGTTGTTGCATTGTAAGGTAAGTGAGTACCGTTACGACGCGCTTTATCGATTAATTTTTCGAGTAAAAAGTGTGCTCGTTCAGACCCTTCTTGCTCTAGTACAGCTTGCAGAGCATCAACCCACTCTTGGGTTTCTGATGGATCTAAATCTTGAAGCATATCTTCAGACATATCGCAGTCCTTCTCTATATACGGGTTATATTTCGGCTTTAGTTGCTGCTTGTTGACACAGCAACTCAGTTACGCGCCGCTCTTTAAACGGCGCAAACTACGTTGCAACCGACTGTCTTCTTTTCTTACCGACAACATGATTTCTTCGATATAGCTTAAATGCTCATTCGAAGCTTCGCGCGCGGCGTCGGGGTCCCGGCGTATAATCGCAGCCAGTAACGCGCGTCTGTGATCATTTGCCATGGTGGAAGCGTCTTGGCTTTTGCTTAAAAGCTCCAAATTTTGTGCCACATTTTTGTGCAGCACGGGGGTTAAACTCAATACTAAATGCAGCATGGCAACATTATGTGACGCCTCAGCAACTGCGCGATAAAAACGCACAATAGCAGCCGCTTTCGCTTCAACATTAGTTGCCGCTTCTAGCTCAATAATGCGATTTTGGATATTTTGCATATCCGCATCATTGCCGCGCAGCGCAGCATAATACGCCATCATGCCTTCAGTGGCGTGACGAAATTCGAGTAAGTCATACTGACTTTCAGAATCGTTATGCATTAATTCAACAATAGGATCGGCAAGACTTTGCCAAAGTTGTTCTTTAACGTAGGTGCCACCGCCTTGACGACGCATGAGCAAGCCTTTAGCTTCTAATTTTTGAATCGCTTCACGTAATGAAGGACGAGACACTTCAAATTGCACCGCGAGTTCGCGTTCAGGAGGTAGTTTTTGACCCGGCTGCAAACTGCCTTCGAGGATCATTCGCTCTAATTGTTCCATGATCACATCAGAAATTTTTGGCTGGTTGATCTTAATATAAGCCATTTTGCGCTCAGTTCCTTAACAAGCAATTGTCAATTGGTCTTACCAATTAATATGAGAGAGCGCACTTTATCAAATCATACAAGCCATGTCTAGTTATCAGAATACTGACAAAAGAGAGCTGCGTCGTTTAAAACGCTCATGCCTAGAGCATAACCTATATTTCTGTTCTAAGGGTCAGACTATTTATCCATATTAGCCTCAATACTGGATAAGCGTTGGGATAAATCGTTAAAGAAGCCTAGATGCTATAAAAGCTAAAAGCCTAGATACTAGAGCGCTACGCTGCTAGAGGCTATAAAATCTTAGCAGCGAAGCTGTCCTAGCAGGACGAAGTCCGCTCTAGAAGCGCAGCGACCCTAGCAGGACGTAGTCCGCCCTAGAAGCGCAGCGGCCTAGTAGCGAAGCGGCCTAGCTAGCTAACAACCCCAAAAATGGTTAATACGGAAACCAACGTCAGCAGCAACACAAAATTACGTTTACTCAATGCCAGTAATGCCAATGTGGACTGCACACTCAGTGGCGCATCCCCTGCTTCAGGTAAAGACTCAGCCGCCACCGCTGTATTGGTCACTATGGTTTTTGCATCAATATTGACACTTAAACCATATTGGCGCCACGCACTTAAGCCTTCGCTAAACTGGCCACTTAATACATAGCCAAAACTAAACACCCGACTTGGCAACCAATCAAATAACATCTGTAAATGATCGACCAATGGCATTTCAAGCTTATTCTTACTGTTGTACTCACTGTAAAAGCGCACCGTACAGTATAATATTGCACCTACCGGCCCTAAAAATATCAAATACAATGCAACGGCACCGTAATAGCGGTAATTAAGCCAAGCAACTGTTTGTCCCACTTTACAGCCTAAATCCTGTTCATCCACCACGTCTAAACAGTCACTACAATCCAACTCGCCGGCATAACGATAACAAGCTTGTACGTCGCCACGACATGCCGCTTGGATATACTGTTTAAACACGCCTCGTAATGATTGGTGACTAAAACAAATAATGGATATCAGTACCCAAAATAACAAACTCAATAAATCAAAAAATATACCATCGAGTAGAAAACTGATCACAAACACCAATAAAGCCGGCAGCACAATCGCCATCGCAACGCTAAATGCTGATTTAAGTGATTGGCTATCCCAAAACTTTTTTTGGTAACGCGTCATAACGCTATCGAACTGCCAACCACTTGGCAGCAGCTTCAAACGTTCAACTAAAATTGCCACTAATAATGAAAATAACGCCATGAATATCCTTTTTACTTCTATTCAGTTACAGCTGTCATCATTGAAGGACTGTGGTGTAAGTGGGCGGAGCCTGCAAGTCTTATGTGACGCACAGCTAACAACACATAGCGAGCAACACATAACGAGTAACACAAGCTATGCCACAAATGCTTACTTAAACAGTTGCAATGGCCTGTTGATATCGCGACCAATCAAAACTGAAACCAGGGTCTGTTTTACGCCCAGGAGCGATATCGCAATGGCCAACAATATTATTTACCTTAATCATAGGATACTGCGCCATTAACTCCAATGTTAACAGGATTAATTGCTGGTATTGCTCGTCGGTATAGCCACTACTATCTGTGCCTTCCAGTTCGATGCCAATGGCAAAGTCGTTACAGCCCTTACGCCCCTTAAACTCAGAAACCCCAGCGTGCCATGCTCTGTCATCACAACCAACATACTGCACCACTTCACCATCGCGCCTAATTAAAAAATGCGCCGAGACTTGCAAGCCAGCCAACTGAGCAAAACTGTCGTCGGCATCAATATCCAAGCAACCTTGAAATAGTTCATCAATATGCGGTAAACCAAAACACCCCGCAGGCAAGCTAATATTGTGGATCACCAACAAGCTGACCTCATTGTTGGGTCGTGGATTAAAATGGGGCGAAATACATGGTCTCGCGCTGGCCAACCAACCTTGTTGTAATAAGCCTTTTGGCATACGCCTCCTTAAACATAACTATCTAACCAGAAAATAAACTTAACAGTATTAAACCACAATACCAATGCTGATTATCCCTAGGGGCTAGGCCGCTTCGCTACTAGGCCTCTACGCGGATAGTGCGCTGCGCTTCTAGGGCGGACTGCGTCCTGCTAGTTACTAGAGCGTGACTACGTCACTGCTAGAGTCGCTGCGCTGCTAGGGCGGACTGCGTCCTGCTAGTTACTAGAGCGTGACTACGTCACTGCTAGGATCGCTGCGCTGCTAGGGCGGACTGCGTCCTGCTAGGGACAGCTCCGCTGCTAAGATTTTATAGCATCTAGCAGCGTAGCGCTCTAGTCTCTAGGCTTTCGCTTTTTCGCTTTTTATCGTATGTCATCGCATGCCACCGCTCGTCACCAAGATTTTATAGCATCTAGCAGCGCAGCGCTCTAGTCTCTAGGCTTTCGCTTTTTATCGTATGTCATCGCTTGCTACCGCTCGTCACCAAGATTTTATAGCCTCTAGCCGCGTAGCGTCCTAGCAGCGAAGCGATCTAGGCTTTTAGCTTTTAGATGCATATAAGTGTCAGTATATAGCCAAGTTATGCTAATCTTTAACAAATGCTTTTTGCAACAAACACCCCATTGAACACTCTGTTGAACACTCTGTTGAACAAGGTTATCATTTAGCCTTATCACGTTCTTTAGCAAGGACTTAGCTTATGTTAGAAAACGATATCCGTCATGCTGTGCAAACAGCGCTTGATGAAGACTTAGGTCACACGACCCATAATACTATCCACGACATGCTTAATGCCGATATTACTGCCCAGCTTATCCCAGCAGACAAACATGTTTCAGGCGCGTTAATCACCCGCGAAGACGGGGTTTTTTGTGGTAAAGCGTGGGCAGAGCAAGTCTTTAATCAACTGGGCAGTGAAGTGGTACTGCATTGGCATGTTGATGACGGTGATTTAATTGTGGCTAATCAGTTACTATGCGAACTATCTGGCCCTGCACGGGCTATTTTAACGGGCGAACGTACCGCAATGAACTTCATTCAAACCTTGTCAGGGGTTGCCAGCTTAACCAAGTTATACGTGAATAAGCTCGTGGGTACTCATACCCAATTACTCGATACCCGCAAAACCATCCCAGGCCTGCGCACCGCCCAAAAATACGCAGTCACCTGCGGCGGCGGCAGAAACCACCGCATAGGCTTATTCGATGCTTTCTTAATTAAAGAAAACCACATTATGGCTTGCGGCGGCATCTCCCAAGCCATTACAGCAGCACGCGCGTTAGACAGTCACAAACCAGTCGAAGTCGAAGTCGAGTCACTTGAAGAACTCACTCAAGCACTCGATGGCGGCGCCGATATTATTATGCTCGATAATTTCGACGTGACTATGATGGTCGACGCTGTCAGCCTCAATAATCGCTATAAAAACCAAGGTAACGGCGCTAAATTAGAAGTTTCAGGCAATGTCACCTTAGACACTCTAGCCTCTTTCGCGCAAACGGGAGTAGATTACATCTCTGTCGGCGCACTGACTAAGCACGTAAAAGCCTTGGATTTGTCGCTGAGGTTGAAAAGTTAACCATAAAAGCTAAGGTGCTAGGGCGTGACTACGTCACTGCTAGGATCGCTGCGCTGCTAGATCGGACTGCGTCCTGCTAGGACAGCTTCGCTGCTAAGATTTTATAGCCTCTAGCCGCGTAGCGTCCTAGCAGCGAAACGATCTAGGCTTTGTGCTTTTAGATTTTAGATTTTTGCTTGTATAGCATCTAGCAGCGTAGCGCTCTAGCCTCTAGGCTGTTCGCTTTTATAGCATCTAGCAGCGTAGCGCTCTAGTATCTAGGCTTTTAGCTTTTATAGCATCTAGCAGCGCAGCGCTCTAGCATCTAGGCTTTTAGATTTTAGATTTTAGATTTTAGATTTTAGCTTGGGTATAAACCTGTCAGATTTCTCCCAAAAAGCGCCAATAAAACGCCTTTGTTGCTTTTTTGTCAAAAAAACACTTCTTAACCCAGAGAAGTCAAAAATAATTTATCGTATAATGTACGGGAAATGTGAAAATAGAGCGTTTTTAGACATTTATTTTTTATTTAGCCGTTAACCCTATTCCATTTTGTAACAGTTTATATTAACGTTTACCTCGGCGAGTTGGCCTTTCAGCCATGCACTGTACTCGTTAGATTGTAAATAACGTCAAAATACTAACAATTAATTAACATTTACTTTGTAACCACACTAGCAGATGTTATTTTGTATCTTGTTAACATTGACCTATTTACTCTATGTTTACCACTCAGCCTAAATGCTCTATTAAATAAATAATCGGCTAGCATTGTTTGCGGTTAACATGGTTATTACCTATGTGTTGTATATTGTGCCATTGTGCCATTGTGCCATTGTGCCATTGTGCCAAAAACAGCATAGACAGAGATAACCATGGTCAACACAAGTAACGCTGGCACTATAATAATCGTGGTCATCTAGTATCTAGTATCTAGCACCACACAATTGTGCTTTACGGTTTTAGGCAAATGGAATGCCAACTACTTCACCTAGTTACTAGCATTAGTTACTAGTCTAAGTGAAGCTTATAGATATCGAGGATTGATACGACCCTAGCCTATTTTACGGAGAGAAAATGAAAAGTATCAATCAAATCAAAAACGCTAAGGGCTTTACGCTTATTGAATTAATGATCGTCGTCGCGATCATCGGTATTCTTGCAGCAATCGCATTGCCTGCTTATCAGGATTACACCGTTCGTTCACAGGCTGCATCCGCACTTCAAGAAATAACCTCTGGGAAAGTAGGCTTTGAGCAAGCGGCAGTTGAAGGTAGAACACCGAATACAACAAGAGACAGCGCTGGTTTTATTGGTGTTGGTACAACGACAACATATTGTTCAGCGGTTACTGTAGTGGTTCCTACTGCCGCCGTTGGTGGTTCTCTAGCATGTACAACTCAAGGCGGTAACGTCGCTAAGTTTGATGGTAAAACTATTACACTAACTCGCACACTTCAAGGGGTTTGGAGTTGTACATCTGATTTAGATGCGACCTATTTACCTGGTAAGTGTACTACAGCTCCTTAAATTGGGCTAAAAAACATAGGCAGCTTATGCTGCCTTTTTTGTCTTTGGCTATAAAAGTATTTATGTCATAATTTAAAAATATCATTATGTTATCAAGGTAAATAAGCATGTCGTCTGCGGGATTAAATCTTGGTCTCTCCACATTATTTATAAAAAAAAACCTGTTAACAGAAGAACAGGTTGCGGCCTCGATTTCCCAATCTCGTAAAACCAAAGTTTCGCTTGTCACCACCTTAATTCATTCTAAAATGTTGTCTGCTCGTGAAATTGCCGAGCTTTGCTATGAAGAATATGGCACCCCGTTACTCGATTTAACCGAATTTGATCTTGCAACAATAGCCGAAGAGTTATTAAACAAAAAACTCATCGAAAAACATAAGTGCTTACCGCTATTTAAACGCGGCAACCGCCTCTATATTGCCACCTCAGATCCAACCAATATTGCCGCACTTGAAGATTTTCAATTTAGCTTAGGGCTGCATGCTGAAGCGATATTAGTTGAAGACGACAAACTGCTTAAAGCCTTAGAAAAAATACTCGAAGAAGACATTAGCGGTCTTGGATTAGAAGGCGTTGACGAAGAAGCTCTTGCAGGTATTGAAGTCGCTAATACCGAAAGACATGATGAGCCGACCGGTGACAGCAGTGACGATGCGCCGATTGTTATCTATATTAATAAAATTCTCACCGATGCCATACGTAAAGGCGCTTCTGATTTACATTTCGAGCCCTATGAGAAGCGCTACCGTATTCGCTTTCGTATCGACGGTATATTACATGAAGTATCCGAACCACCAGTCAATCTGTCCAACCGGATTTCAGCCCGCTTAAAGGTGATGTCAAAACTGGATATTGCCGAGCGCCGCTTGCCCCAAGATGGGCGCATAAAAATGAAGCTGTCACGGACCAAATCAATCGACTTTCGGGTCAGTAGCTTGCCCACCATTTGGGGTGAGAAGATCGTGATGCGGATTTTGGATTCATCCTCCGCCCAGCTGGGGATTGAAAAGCTCGGTTATGAAGATGATCAAAGGCTGTTATACGAAGAAATGCTCGCTAAACCTCAAGGAATGATTTTAGTCACCGGGCCTACCGGTTCCGGTAAAACAGTGTCCTTATATACCGGCCTTAATATTCTTAATACCGAAGAGCGTAATATCTCCACCGCAGAAGATCCGGTCGAAATTAACCTCGAAGGGGTCAACCAGGTCCACATTAACTTAAAGGCCGGCTTAACGTTCGCTTCGGCGCTGCGCTCATTTTTACGTCAAGATCCTGATGTGGTGATGGTGGGTGAAATACGCGACTTAGAAACCGCCGAAATAGCGATTAAAGCGGCCCAAACGGGCCATTTAGTGTTATCAACGCTGCACACCAACTCGGCAGCAGAAACCTTAACTCGTTTGATTAATATGGGCGTACAGGGTTATAACATTGCCAGCTCAGTGAATTTAATTATTGCCCAACGCCTTGCCCGGCGCTTATGCCCGGAATGCAAGCATGAAGAAGAAATTCCTGTTGCTGAAATGCAACGCTTAGGCTTTACTGAAACTGATATAGCCAATGGTTTTACGGTATTTAAACCCGTAGGTTGTGAGCTCTGCTCAGGTGGCTATAAAGGCCGCGTGGGTATTTACGAAGTGATGAAAATGAGCGAGGAAATTGCTCGTACCATTATGGAAGGCGGTAACTCATTGCAAATTGCCACCCTCGCCAAGCAGCAAGGCATGCGCGATTTGCGCCAATCGGGGTTACTTAAAGTCATTCACGGCGTGACCAGTATCGCGGAAATTAACCGTGTCACTAGCTTTTAATTCCGCTATAGTCAAACAGTTATACTTATTCAGCTATAGTCATTCGACCATTTAATGGGTTATTTATCATTAACAATAATGCTTTAACCTGGATGACGCTCAATAATAAAAGGATTGGCTAAATGGCCACAGCAACTGCAACAAAAACAAAAACAAAAACAAAACCAAAGGCGAAAAAAATAACCAAACACCAACCTAAGGTGTTTACCTATCAATGGAAGGGTACCAATCGTGATGGCCAGCGCACTTCTGGTGAGCTAAAAGGCTCCTCTATTGCTGAAGTACGCAGTGTAATAAAAGCCCAAGGTGTCACCCCAAAAGGGGTACGCAAAAAGTCGGCCCCATTATTTAAATCTGAAAAAAGTATCACCGCAATGGACATTGCGATGATCACTCGCCAAATTGCTACTATGCTTGCTGCGGGCGTGCCATTAGTGACCACCATAGAGCTTCTTGGCCGCGGCCATGAAAAAGCCAAAGTGCGCGAATTACTGGGCACTATTTTATCTGATGTTCAATCCGGTATTCCACTTTCAGATGCATTAAGACCTCACCGACGTTATTTTGATGATTTATATGTCGACTTAGTCGCTGCTGGCGAACATTCAGGATCACTGGATGCGGTATTTGATCGCATAGCAACCTATCGCGAAAAAGCTGAGCAGTTAAAATCTAAAATAAAGAAAGCCATGTTCTATCCAGCGGCGGTCGTTATCGTTGCCATCTTAGTAACCTCACTATTATTATTATTTGTGGTGCCCCAATTTGAAGAAATCTTTAACGGTTTTGGTGCTGAACTGCCGGCCTTTACGCAATTTATTATTGGCATATCTCGCTGGTTGCAAGCCTCTTGGTATTTCTTTGTTATCGCGATTATCGTCGGCATCTGGCTATTCAAGAAAACTCATAGAACGTCCCAGAGCTTTCGCGATCGAATCGATGTAATGCTGCTAAAAATCCCCGTGATAGGTGATATTCTCCACAAAGCCTCAATGGCGCGTTTTGCCCGTACCTTATCAACTACCTTTGCTGCTGGGGTGCCATTAATTGATGGTTTAGAATCTGCCGCGGGCGCATCAGGTAACTATGTGTACCGTAAAGCGCTGTTAAAGGTACGCCAAGAAGTAATGTCGGGTATGCAAATGAATGTGGCGATGCGCACTACCAAATTATTCCCTGACATGCTGATTCAAATGGTGATGATTGGTGAAGAATCCGGCGGCTTGGACGACATGCTCAACAAAGTGGCTAATATCTATGAGATGCAAGTAGATGATGCTGTTGATGGACTATCAAGTTTAATAGAACCGATTATGATGGTAGTGATTGGTACTCTCGTCGGTGGTTTAATTGTCGGTATGTATTTGCCTATTTTTGAAATGGGCAATATTGTCGGCTAAATAAATATGACCAAGTATAAGAATAAGTATAAGAATAAGTATAAGAAGAATAATGACTGAATTTATCTCAACTTTTGTTGCCACAATGAGCCAATATCCTTGGGCATTTGTGGCGATTAGCTTTATTTTTGCGGCCACCATTGGCAGCTTTCTCAACGTAGTGGCTCACCGTTTACCTGTGATGATGAAACGAGAATGGCAAAGTGAATGTAATTTTTATCTCAATGAATATCATCCTGACATTGTCGAGCAAGTAGGCAATGATCGCTTAACTAAAGCCATCGATCCCTTCCCAAAAAAATACAACCTCATCGTGCCAGGTTCTGCCTGCCCTAAATGCAAAGCCGACATTAAACCTTGGCATAATCTACCTATATTGGGCTGGATGATGCTTAAGGGAAAGTGTGCCGATTGCAACACCCGTATTTCAATCCGCTATCCGATTATCGAACTGCTCACTGGAGTATTAATTGCCACATTAGCTTGGCACTTTGGCCCAACATGGCAATTTTTCTATGCCAGTATTTTAACCTTTGTTTTGGTGGCATTAACGGGTATTGATCTAGATGAAATGCTATTGCCCGATCAACTCACACTACCAATTCTTTGGTTAGGATTAATCATTAATCTTAAAGGTATTTATGCTAGCCCTCAAGACGCTATTATCGGCGCTGCGGCTGGCTATTTAAGCTTGTGGTCAGTATTTTGGTTATTTAAATTGGTGACGGGCAAAGAAGGCATGGGTTACGGTGACTTTAAATTATTAGCCGTATTCGGTGCATGGTTAGGTTGGCAAATGCTGCCATTAATTATTCTATTATCATCTCTAGTGGGCGCGGTAGTTGGCATAACCATGATTATGGCTAAGCGGCTCAGCAAAGGTAACCCAATCCCCTTTGGTCCTTATATTGCTTTAGCGGGATGGATAGCCTTAGTGTGGGGACATGACATCCTCAATTGGTATCTGAGTACCTTATGATGTTAAAAAAGTTTATCGTGGGCTTAACGGGCGGCATTGCCAGTGGTAAAACTACTGTGGCGAATTTATTCGCGCAATACGGCATAGACTTAGTTGATGCCGATGTTATCGCCAGAGAGGTTGTCTCAACCAACTCTGATGGGCTCAAAGCAATAACAGAGCACTTTGGCCAGGCTATTTTGCTAACCGATGGCAGCCTTGATAGAGCGGCTCTGCGTACACAAGTTTTCGACAATCCCGAACAGCGACTGTGGCTTAATAATTTACTCCACCCTATGATCCGCCAGAAGATGCTCGACCAAGTACAAACATCGACCTCAGCATACGTAATAATGATAGTGCCCTTGCTATTTGAGAATCATTTAGATAGTTTAGTGGATACGACTTTGGTTGTAGATATTGCCCCAGAGTTACAGATATCAAGGACGATACAACGTGATGGCGTCAGTAAACAACAAGTTGAGCATATTCTGGCGAGTCAAATGACCCGAGAACAGCGGCTTGCTCAAGCTGATAATATTATAGATAATCAAGGAGATCATGAGATGTTGCGCAGTCAAGTATTTGGTCTGCACCAACAATACTTACAACAGGCAGCCGATTTAGAAACTAACGTCCATGACTGATTTAATCTATGAACAACCATTAAATGAAAAAATACGCAGTTATCTGCGTATAGAAAACCTTGCCTTACAGTTAAAACTGCATGCCGAACAAGATAATCAACATCAATGTTTTGCCCCGTTATTTTCTCTTGCAGAGCTAACAGAACGTTGTGATTATCGCACTGATATATTAAAAGATATTGATAAACAAATTCAGTTAATTTCCCATTGGCGTACAAACTCAAATGTTGATAACGCGCAAGTGGATCAACTGACCGAAAGACTGATTGCATTGAAGTCGCCGCTGCAAGCACAAGAAAGAATTGGTTGTAGCCTTAAACAAGATAAGTTTATCTGTTCATTACGACAGCGCTTCAATATGACTGGGGCATACTGTAATTTTGATTTTCCTCAGCTGCACTTTTGGCTAGACAAAGACTGGCAATATCGACAGCAAGATATCGAAAACTGGCGGATGCAATTTAAGCCACTTTTAGCCCCAATCATGCTACTGCTAGAACTGATTAGAACGACAGCAGATTTTAGTTTATGCCAAGCACCAGTTGGATTCTATCAAGGCAGCTCACCGCAGCCTCTGTCATTAATCCGTGTAAAAATAAACCCCAACCAAAATTGCTATCCTACAATCAGTGGCAATCGAAATCGTTATGCCATTCATTTTGTCGATTTCGATTTACATCGTCATACAAGTGAAACTGTTGAGTTCTCACTAGCAACCTGCACCTAAACACTTTACCATCACGAGTAAGATTAATAACCAAGAATGATTATGCCTTTAACAGTAGTAAACTGCCCAATTTGCAGCACCAAAGTTGAATGGAAAGACGACTCCCTATTTAAGCCTTTTTGCAGTGAACGTTGTAAACTTATCGATCTTGGTGACTGGGCGAGTGAAAAACATGCTATTCCGGTTAAGCACGATATAGACCTAGATCTGTTGGATGATGCTGGTTTTGATGAAGGTGACTTCTTTAAATAATCCGTTTAAACAATCGATTCAAACAATAAGAAAGAAATAGTAAGGGCAAAACATGCAAAAGAGAATACATGTTGCTGTCGGCGTTATTATAAACCAACATAAACAAATTTTATTAGCCAAGCGTCATGACCATTTACATCAAGGTGGAAAATGGGAATTCCCGGGTGGTAAAGTTGAACAAAATGAAACGGTAACTGCCGCTTTAATTCGTGAATTGAAAGAAGAAGTGGATCTTGATGTAAACAGCACAACAGCATTTATGGATATCAGCCATGACTATCCAGATAAGCAGGTAAGACTTGATATCCACTTAGTGACTGATTTCAATGGCCAAGCAACTGGCGTTGAAGGACAACAAATACAATGGGTTGAATTACAATCCATCTCTGAATATGAGTTCCCTGAAGCCAATAAACCTATTTTAGATAAGCTGTTAACCCTGCCTTGGTAAGTCATATTGATAAGTTGTGTAATGACAGCTTATTAACCGATTCAAATCACTTCAACATGCTAGTTTCAAAGCGAAATACCTAAATGCTAGGACGCTACGCTGCTAGAGGCTATAAAATCTTAGCAGCGAGCGGTAGCAAGCGATGACGAGAGATAACAATCGAGCTAAAAACCTAGATGCTAGGACGCTGCGCTGCTAGAGGCTATAAAATCTTGGTAGCGAGCGGTAGCAAGCGATGACGAGAGATAACAACCGAGCTAAAAGCCTAGAGGCTAGGACGCTACGCTGCTAGATGCTATAAAATCTTGGTAGCGAGCGGTAGCAAGCGATGACGAGAGATAACAATCGAGCTAAAAGCCTAGAGGCTAGGACGCTACGCGGCTAGAGGCTATAAAATCTTGGTAGCGAGAGGTAGCAAGCGATGACGAGAGATAACAATCGAGCTAAAAACCTAGATGCTAGGACGCTGCGCTGCTAGATGCTATAAAATCTTGGTAACGAAGCTGTCTCTATCCGTGAGCACAGCGTTCGCTTGTTATCGTTTCTGAAGCTATCCCTAGCAGGACGTAGTCCGCCCTAGCAGCGAAGCTGTTAAATTGCAGACGTAAAAAAGCCCGCTATGTAATAGCGGGCTATTTCACTACTCTTTCGAGTAAATTAGGCGCCTGGAAATGACCTACTCTCGCATGGGGAGACCCCAAACTACCATCGG
>NZ_JBEOPO010000048.1:0-33398 GCF_040310145.1 Shewanella sp. S1-49-MNA-CIBAN-0167
AGCCGTATGCAGTGAAAGTTGCACGTACGGTTCTTAGGAGGGCGGCACTTGGTAACAGGTGTCGCCTATCCGACCTTTCAATGTTAGGGCCGATTACCCACTCAGTTCAGTAGAACTTCATTTGGCTTACTTTTCCCCATATCATTAATGTGTTTTAATATCTGGTGTTGGGGGAAGAATAAACTGAAGAGGGCTCTATAATGCATCCAGAGTATGATGAACTGTCTTTATGGGATGATGCAATACGTCTGGTGAGTGAAAATAAATACGACCAAGCTATTTATCTATATAAAAGTATGGCTAAAAATGGAATTGATGAGGCGTTGGTTGAAATAGGGCGGCTGTATGAAATGCCATCAACAGCGACTATTGAACAAGACTTTTCAAAAGCGGCTACATTTTATAAAAAAGCGATTGATTTAAGTGATGACATGTATGCTTATACAGCTCTTGGAAGGCTTTACTTTTTCGGGGTTGGTGTGGATCAAGACTACATAAAATCAAAACAGTTGTATTTGAAAGCTGCGAATATGGACGGACTAGTAGCCACATTGATGTTAGCTCGTATTTATCGTTACGGGCATGGTGTTCAACCTAATTTAACTAAAGCAAAAGAGCTCTATCAGAAATCAATTAGGCTTGGAAGCTATGTAGCCCTAAAGGAGAGTGGTGGGTTGGATATTTCTTGTGGTGAGGTTGTAAAAGGAATAGCAAAAGTAATAAAGGGGACTTGGAATATTTTCTTAAGGGTGCGAAAAGACATATCTAATTATGGAGTTATTGTTAGTGAATGTGTAAAAAACCAATAGAGAAAACTTATCAGGACAGGTATGACCAATCGAATTTAGGTCGAGTTTAATGTTGTTAACTTATTCACTCCTAAATTAGGCCCAATCATTGGGGCTTTTTGTTGCGCTGAAGAAGGCAATTTAACCAGCAGAGTCTGCCGTGTTCACCAGTAGAAGGTATCAGTTGTGAACAGTAGCCTGTGCAATTGTGAAGTGGAGCTGTGAATTTTACCACTTACTCAGAAGTTTTCAGTACAAAACCTTATCTGAAAAAATATAAATTGATTAATCGTTCTAACAAGGTTTTGTCCATAAATGAGTTAGATGTCTTGATTAAAAATGCCTAAATGCAACTCTGAACTTGAGAACGTTGAAGAAAATAGCGTGAAGCTCACATGGATGTGAGCTTAGCTTTCGCGGTACAGGATGTACCATCGAAAGCGTTAGCATTTTCGAGTAAGGCCGAGGCAGGTTTTATACGCGGTTAAAGGCTAGAACAATTTCCGTTGCTACCTTTTCGCTTCTCAGAAAATGTTGCCGGAACGGCAGGGGTGATCCAAGAGGGGATTGCTGTTGATCCCCTTTTGGCCCGTGCAGGGCGGAGCCTTGCGATCTTAATTCAAACGAAGTTTGACAATCTGGTTTGGGTGAAGCGCCACGACGTTAGTGGCCGCAGGCCATATTTGTAAAAGGATGCATATAAGCAACATAGTTTACACATCAATCCATTCAGGCCGTTTACAGTTAGTAATGATTACTGAACAACACTTACCTACACAACACCGAAAAACCTTAAACCGTTTTATATCCAACGATTTGGACAACAGCACTATCACCTTGATGATACTTTCCTTCGGAAATATGCCTTTCTATTTCATGACCAATAACAAACTCTAACCCTTTCAATTCAGTTTCTAACTCTTGCAGCGACATAAATAATGCTTTGTTAGACGGTGGCGGCCCGCCAATGCCAGTCATATGAATATGACGTTCAGTAAATGCTTCTAAAATAAACACCCCATCATGTTTCAAAGCACTAACAGCTTGTCGATGGAGATCTTTACGTAATAAAGGGGGAACATGCGCAGATATTGATACTATGCCATCCCAAACGTTTTCACCTAAATCATAATGACTCAAATCTGCTACAACAGTTGAAATTTCTACACCACATTCAGCAGCGAGGCTTTCCGCCTTTTTAAGGCCCACAGATGACTGATCGACAGCGGTAACTTTGTATCCTTGTTTAGCCAAAAATACAGCATTACGCCCTTCACCTTCCGCCAAACAAAGGACTCGACCGCCCTTTGGTATTCGAAAAAACTCAGACTTTAAGAAATCATTAGGCTCGATTCCATATACAAAGCCTGCTTCGTTATATCTTTGATCCCACATCAAGACTCCTAATGCTTTAACTGGTTAACAAAATTGCTAAATGTCTAATAATTAACTTACTGTCCATACATGCATTAAAAAATTCGCATCAATACTTAATTAATAAACTTCACTCCCAACAATGTCTAAGTACTTAATAATAAAAAGGAAAATATAATGGATAATATTGGATATCGATAAATAAATATGGGGACGCGAACCCTAATATTCCAGCGACACGTCCCTCAGTAATCCTTAGCTAAACCAGATTACTTCTTAGTTTGACAACTTGATATACCAAAAGGCACGTAAGCAGGACACCATCCAATTGCGGCGGTAAGGAGTGGAATAACCCCCACGGCGCCCCACCAAGACTGATAGTAAACGCCAACTGCAATAATACATGCTCCGAGTATTACCCTAATGATTTTATCTGTTTTACCTATATTACATTTCATATCAACCTCCATTTCACAGTTCATGATTGTTACTAAAAATAATCCACGTAATTAACTGCCTTATTTCAACAACTCAGTTTCAATAATTCCTTGTTAATAATTCTTTACTGATAAGCCTTTACTAATATTTTTATTGATAAACCCTTGTTAATAATAAAGATTCATACTGCAACGTTAACCATGCCATCCATTTATCTCGATAACGGATTTAATCATCGACTAATGGCTTTAAGTGCCTCAAGTAAATATTTAGGGTTGTGGGTCGACTCGTACATTGGATGCACTTCCATGACGGTATCAAACAAGCCATAAACTGCCATTTGAGCAGTTCTGACAGAATATTCAACGGTAAAAACACAATCTTTAGGGGCTTCTGCAAATTGGCCTAAAAAGGCAAAGTTTGTAGCCCCTTTGGGTATCACATCTGGTCTGTCACCCACATTTCTCGGCATAAACAAACTATCGACAAACGGCATAGCAACAGGGATACAATTTACCTTTCTGGCGTTTGTTACTGGCTTCATCAACTCTTGAATATTCAAATGATAATAAAGCTCTTCTAACATTTCTGCGCCAGTACACTCCGCCATTGTTTTATTAATATAATTGCCTTTTCTATCAGGATAGAGCCCATAGCCCCAAAATATCTTCACATCATCAGGTTGATTTGGAAAGTGAGGCTGGCGTGCTATTACAATTGACATCAGCCAGTTAGAATCAGTCATGGTAACCAGTCCACCGGTTCCATCTACATTACCCGAGAAGTTCTCCATGTAATCGAGAAAGGTGCTGTCTTTCATTGTTGCCGTAAATGAGTACCATTTTTGCAAATCAATGTTGTCGCAAAATGGGCTTGGATTACCAAAAGATGGATCTTTTTTGGCTATTTTTTTCCACAACATCCAAGAACCAGACTCTTCCAAGCCCTTCAATTTTGCGGGAGCATCCCAGCTGCCATTATCGGTACTTTCTGTTATTGACCCATTGGTGAAAAACACAAAATCATTTTCTCCAAGAACAATTTGAGTATTGTCTTTAAAATGAAGCAACGTAGCCGTTTTTTTGTCTGCAGATAAGTCGAAATCAATATCTACGACCTCTTTGCCCATTTCAAATTTGATCCCTTTTGCTTCGAGGTATGTTTTCATCGGCCTAACCACTGAGTCATATTGGTTATATTTAGTCCGCATTACCCCACCCAAACGTGGCAAGCCATCCACAAGGTGCATGAAGCGTTTCATATAACGCCTCATTTCAGCAAGACTGCTCCATTTTTGGAATGCAAACATGGAAGACCAGATAAACCAAAATGTAGTATCGAAGAAGCTTTGATCAAACCAATCTTCTATTCGTTTATCTCCTAAGGAGTTTTCTGAAACATAGGTTAGCTTGATAAAATCCATTTGTTGCTCAAAGGACAATCCATATGATGACACATCCAATTTTTTGCCTTGTTTTAATAAACGGGCTTGTCCATTTGACACAAACCGTTGATTAAACTCATACGACTCATCTCTTACTGAAACATTTGGGTCTTCCAGCGAAGGGATATACGAAAGCAGTTCCCAATAGCACTCATAATGCATTTCGTGCATTCTGCCACCACGAACGACATATCCGCGTTCAGGATCGCCAGCACCATCTGTAGCGCCACCAGCAATGGAGTCTTTTTCTAAAATATGAATATTCTCGCCAGCAATACCAGCATCTTTTTCTAGGTATACTGCACTCGCGAGTCCCGCTATTCCACTACCAATAATGTACACTTTTGCATCTTTTTGGTTTTGCCAATTGTGCTCGTTCATGTCTTTACCCCTTTCGAATATTTCTTTGAAAACAGCCTCTATATTCACGTTAAGTAATTTTTAGTGGTGGGACATTGCGGGATATCAGAGTCAATTTAAGTCGTTGGTAGGCAGCGATTTAAGCTACACGTATCAAATATACCAACAGCACTTCAAATCCTGCTATCAACTATCAGCGATTCTCTGGTTAATAAACATAATGTTTCCCTACTTAGTTAACTTTATGCCCTTATGATTAAAAAAACAGCAAAAATATTCGCTTCGAGCAATAAAAGTTCACCCTAGGTTGAACCGTGGATATAAGGCAATAGAAAGCTACGATATCAACTAGGTAGAAGATGAATGAACAGAGGAAGGACAGCGAATAATATTCGATTTTGAATGATATCTAAGTGCGTACGGTGGAACGTTACCATTTAATATACCCTCCGATCTTGCTCAATACCCAAAACACATTAGCGACGGCAAAAATCAGAAACAAAAAAGCGGATCCGAAGATCCGCTTTTGTTAGCCAATACCACTGAATTACTTGTGGTATTTACCAGACAACTCATGCACAGAATTGATAAATGCACCGGCATGATCTGGATCGACATGCTGGTGAATACCATGGCCTAAGTTAAATACATGGCCATTACCTTCGCCGTAGCTGGCTAGAATTTGGTCCACTTCTTGGTGAATACGTTCAGGTGTGGCATATAACATCGATGGATCCATGTTGCCTTGTAGTGCCACTTTATGGCCAACACGACGACGGGCATCACCAATATCAACAGTCCAATCTAAACCTAATGCATCACAACCTGTTTCAGCCATAGACTCTAACCATAATCCGCCACCTTTAGTAAATAAGGTAACAGGTACTTTACGGCCGTCAGCAAAGCGAGTTAAGCCATCAATGATTTTTTGCATGTAACGCAATGAGAACTCGCGATAAGCATGGTGAGATAATGCGCCACCCCAAGAATCGAAAATCATTAACGATTGTGCACCGTTTGCAACTTGCGCATTAAGGTATAACACCACTGAGTCTGCCAACTTGTCTAATAACATGTGCAATGCAGCGGGCTCGGCATAGGCCATACGCTTAATTTTTTCGAATGTTTTGCTTGAACCGCCTTCAACCATGTAAGTGGCCAGTGTCCAAGGCGATCCCGAAAAACCAATTAACGGCACTGAGCCATTTAGTTCGCGACGAATAGTGCTTACGGCACGCATCACGTAGCCTAATTCATCTTCAGGATCAGGAATACATAACTTTTTAATCGCATCTATGGTGTCAGTCGGACGCTCAAAACGTGGACCTTCACCGGCTTCAAAATACAAACCTAGGCCCATAGCATCTGGCACAGTCAGGATATCTGAGAATAAAATCGCAGCATCTAAATCATAACGACGTAATGGTTGTAAAGTGACTTCGCAAGCCAATTCAGCATTACGGCATAAAGACATAAAGTCACCTGCTTGAGCACGAACTTCTTTATACTCAGGTAAATAACGTCCCGCTTGACGCATCATCCATACTGGAGTGACATCAACAGGTTGCTTCAGTAACGCACGTAAATAACGATCATTCTTTAATTCTGCCATGTGGGCTTTCTTCCTAGACTGTTATGATTTCTATGATTTCTGCTGGGCGCTAGTTTAGCACTTACCTGATTAATGTAACCACCCATGCAGAATTTATGTGAGCTATTCCTAAATCTAGTGTCGATTTTATTAACATAACCGCCTTATCCGCTCACAAAACACACAATACTGATGTGTAAATCGCAATTTATAGGATTAAAAGTTGCGCCAAGGAATGGGGTTTGGTATAAAAAGTATGCGCTAGCAAGAACAATCAAGAAGCACGACAAATCGAGCCTTTGAAAACTTAGTTACCCCGTGATGGCATGCCTATCATGGGGTTTTTTATTATCCACGTTATGCCGTTTCTTTTTTCATCCTAAAGGGTCGGTCCACTGCAAATATAAATAAAACAGTTGATCATAATACACGTTGTCCAATACATTAGTGGTTACATAAAGACTGCCAATTAGAGAGAAGACATGCTAACAAAACTAGAAAAAGCAGAAAGACGCTGGGGCGGTGCTCATAATTTAATCGATCAATGGATAAGTAATCGCCGCAAATTATTGATCCAATATTTTATTGTTGCAGGATTAGCACCCTATTCTCGCAGCGAAAAATCACTTCCAAAAATGGATCAAGTGAAACAGTTTTGTGCCCAATTAGTTGATTATGTTTCTGAAGGCCACTTTGAGGTATACAACAACGTTGTTAAAGCTTGTGAAAGGTTTGGTGAGTCGAGCATAGAAACAGCCAATGGCTTATTACCGCGCATTAGTGAAAGCACAGATACTGCGTTGGATTTTTATGATAAATATACCGATGCATCTGACGAACAAGTGCTGTATCAGCTCGACAACGATTTATCTCATTTAGCACAAGCCATGGAGTCGCGTTTCGAATTAGAAGATGAGCTTCTAGAACTCCTTTACCAACGTCTTCCTTAATTGAGGCAGCCCATTAAAAGTGCGATTTGTTACGCACTTTTTAATGCGGATCCCTTGATTACACCTAAGGTTATTGCCGTTTATGCCAGTTTTCAGGCAGCTCAACTTGTGACCATAAATGTTGACATAAATCTTGCGGCTGATGCCAATCGCCCATTTTTAACCAGGCCACCAATGCATCGCCCACCTGTGGATACGCAATCGGCTTAGGTGATGGGCTTTTTAACCAACGCTTAAGCACGGTTGGATCTAAAGTTTGCATACTCTCTGCCACCGCAAGTAATTGTAACGCAGCAAGGTTAGCCGATTGTTCAAATTGCCCCAGTAAAGGTTTCACCAATAATTTTTTACCTAAGGTCATCGCCTCACTGGCTAACTCAAAGCCAGCATTGCCGATCACCCCACCACATTGGGCCATGTGTTGTTTAAAACCCTCACGATCAAAGCCATGCCAATGAATATGCTCGGCTAATTCTTGCAAAGGTTGCATGCTGTGGTAAACAAAAAAGTGATATTGATCAAATGGAGCTAAAAATGCCGCAATACGATCGGCATCTTCAAACGGTAAATACACTAAAATTTGATGGCTATGATCACCACCATTGGGCGACACCTCAACAAAAGGAGGTAAAATAGGAAAACCAAAGTGATGCCAATGACAACCTAAAGCAATATCGACAGGCGCAAAATGATTCAGTAAAAACTCGTTAAACCAATTGTTACCCTGTTTAGGCACAGGATATTGTAATGCAGCCTGATGACTAATGGCTATCGAAGGCACATGTTGTTGTTTCGCAGCCCAGGCGCTCACGGGTTCAAAATCATTTAACACTAAATCGTAACCCGTTAAATCTAAGTGCTTAATCTCAGAAAAAATGGCCGTCGTTAAATTGCATCTGGCAGTTTTCATTGTATTAACGCGACCATTTTCGGTCACGAATGTCATGCCATTACGGGTCTGATAATCGCCAAAACATTGCATATCAAAGTAATATTGCGGTGTACGGCCTGAAAATAGAAAATCGACATCGATATTATGTTGCTTAAGCGCTTTAGACATCACGCGCGCGCGGCTGATATGACCATTCCCGGTGCCTTGAACTCCATACAAAATTTTCATTTCGGCTTACAATCCTCAACGGCTGAATTATCAAGATGGAAACATGCTGCACTCATTACTGCATGAGCGATGAAAACATGAGTTATCAAAACATGAGTTGCTCAACAAGTAATACGGATCCCATACCCAGCCCTGCGCCAGCAATAATATCCAAAGGATAATGTACCCCTAGGGCGATTCGCGATGAGCCGACAAAACAAGCCCAAGCAAACGCTATTGGTGCTAAGGCAGGAAACACCAGCTCCACCACGCTAGCCAATACAAAGGCACCAGCAGTGTGCCCTGAAGGTAAGCTAAATTTATCCGACGGCTCAAAACCTGACTCAAAGCCCACTAAAGCGTGACAAGGACGATGACGCCGAATACTGTTTTTTAGCAGTAAATACAACGGAAACTCAACCACAAAACTGCCCAACACTAAATTAAAGAAGTACTGACCGTTAGGATGAAAAAACAATAGCGCAACAGATAAGTAAACATAATAGTGGCCATCACCTGTTGCAGATACGCGCTTAGCGGCCTGATTTAGGCCGTTATCTCGGCTAAATTGCACGATCCAATAAAACCAATATTTATCTAACTGGCTGATATTCATCTTCATGCTTAACTCCATGCCAAACGTCAGGAATATCAATTACTCTATCTTTACCCGGTCATAATTGCCCGACTAACGTTATTATTTTGTTAACAGTTTAGATAATAGACAGGGATAATGAACACGAGGTGACAGTTAGTCTAAAGTTTTATGACAGCTAAGTGAGTCGAGAAGTGATGATATAAACCAAGTGTATTGCGAAGACGCGGATGGGTGATATAAAAAATGCCCCCTCTTATTCATATTAAGAGGAGACATAAACAGCATTTGTTTATCGTAAACGATACAGAAACACTTTCTGTGCCATTTATGCAGTTTGCGACTTTGCGCTTTTATTACGATAAATCTTAATTAAGTGAAAAATGTTAATACATGCTACAAAAGCATTCATGCCCGCAACTGGCCAAGCTTCGATTGCATATCCGTAGGCGACAAAAAAAGAACAACCGACAAAATTTAACCATCTGAGTAAAACGATGTCTTTCATCATTAGTGAAATGGCCACCATAACGGATGCAGCATAACCTAAGATTTCAATAATATTGATATTTTCCATAAGAACCTCTATTTCAGGCCCTCTGCCTTCCGTAAGCGTAACGAGGATTCCGTGCCCCTAAAGCTAGCATTATTTTGTAAACTTACATTAATTAATTTATCAATATGCTAACAAACTGGCGAGCATAAATGTAATTAAAAAACGTATTATGATGACTTATATCAACATATATCGGCTAATCTGTTCAATTTGAAAGAAAATTACTTCCAAATCTGATCCCCGTTCTCTATTTAGGTCAATGTGTCATCTGCGCATAAGTAACACCATAAGTTGATTTATAACAATCCAGTGATTAATAAGACTTTTATTTTCATAAAAAGCTCATATAATTCATTTAACTTTGCTTTACCCAGCAATTTACCTTTGCTGTCTTACAGGAGTGAAATATGGAATACAACACCTCAGAACTCTGCGACACGTATATAGATGTAGTCGATGTCGTCGAACCAATGTTCAGTAACTATGGTGGTTGCAGCTCCTTCGGTGGCTCAATCAGTACGATTAAGTGTTTTGAAGACAATGGCCTTATTGCTGATGCTCTACAAGATGACGGTGAAGGTAAAGTATTATTAGTTGATGGTGGTGGCTCATTACGACGCGCGCTCCTTGACGCTAGAATTGCTGAAATAGCGGTTGCCAATAACTGGGAAGGTATTCTCATTTACGGTTCAGTGCGTGATGTTGACGCCCTTGAAGAACTTGATATTGGTATTCAAGCGCTTGCTTCGATCCCTGTCGGTGCTGAAAGTAACGGTGTGGGTGAAATCGAAATTCCAGTTAATTTTGGTGGAGTGACCTTCTTACCTGGTGACCATATTTACGCTGATAATACCGGTGTTATTCTATCTCCAGAACCATTAGATATTGAATAACAACGTCATAGCCAACTTCGCTTTGTAAAAGCTGGCAGACTATTTCTTTAAAAACCAGCTATGCTGGTTTTTTTATGGCTGTAATTTGGAGAACAATCATGTTTAGCGCATTTACTCAACAGCACTGCGATACATTATTAAACTTACGCCCTAATGAAACAAAAATAGGCCAACAGGTTTATCTGGCATCCGCAGAACTGTCATTAGGGCAAAATGCGCTCGATGCTAAGTCTTCTGGCGCACAGTTTGCCATTATTGCCATTGCAGAAGATGTAGGACCACGGGCCAATCTAGGCCGAGGTGGAGCAGATGATGCCTTTGTCACCAGCATGAAGCAGTTGCTTAATTTACAGTCCAATCGATTTCTTAATGGCAACGAATGTGCCATTTTGGGCCAAATCAGTCTCGACACGCCATTGCCTGCAACAGCGACTATCGAACAATTACGTCAAGCAACAGCGCAATTAGATAGCATCGTCATTGCTGCGATCAGTCAAATCATGCAAGCAGGGTTAGAACCCATCGTCATTGGCGGCGGGCATAATAACGCTTACGGTTTATTAATGGCCACAAAAGCCACCACAGGGTTACCTGTCGCAGCGGTCAATCTGGATCCGCACAGTGACTTTAGACCACGAGAAGGTCGCCACAGCGGTAATGGATTTAGTTATGCAGCCGCCAATGGCGCCCTCGATCATTATCATATTCTCGGATTACATGAATTAAAAAACAGCGAAGTCACCCTTGAACAACTAAGTCTTTTTGGCGCCACATGGCATAGCTTTCAACAAATTTGGGTTCGTCGTGAACTGCCGCTCGAGACGGTATTAAAGCAAATAGCGATATCGTTAAATCAAACACAACTGCCAGTGGCACTAGAACTCGATGTCGATGTCATCACCAATATGCCCAGCAGCGCGGCCACATTTGCCGGTATTCCACTACTCGATGCATGCCATTATGTGCATTATATTGCTAGGCATTGTCCATGCTATTACGCTCATTTTGCAGAAACCGCCCCAGCATGCCATCACGCGGGGGTAGAAGCGGGTTATCGTGATGCAGGTCAAGCTCTTAGTGAGCTAATTTATGCTTATATTCAGGGAAGATTAACTTGTTTGAATTAGGATCTGTGGACGCTATTCATTAAATGCTAATTATATGCTCTAATGCAGGGCAATTTTTTAGCCTTAACTGCTGATGTATACTGGGGCTAATCGACACGAAGATCATTGCTGCGTTCAAGTTGATGTGAAATGTACATCGGGTGTAAAGTGAGACCGCTAATTGATAGTTGTCACACTATCACACTAGAGCATTTCAGCAATCATTAGCAATGGCATACACTTACTATTAATTATCGCTCATTATAGGAATATACCGATGTCTGAAGGCGAACCAAAAAATACTCATTTTGGATATAAAACTGTCGAAGCCGATAAAAAAGCAGAGTTAGTCGCTGACGTGTTTCATTCCGTCGCGGCAAAATACGACATTATGAATGACGTGATGTCTTTTGGTATTCACCGTTTTTGGAAACGTCACACCATTGAAGTCGCTGCTGCTCGACCAGGTATGAAAGTACTTGATTTAGCCGGTGGAACGGGTGACCTTACTGCTAAGTTTTCCCATTTAGTAGGCGATCGAGGTCAAGTCGTTCTTGCCGATATTAATGATTCTATGCTCAAAGTCGGTCGAACCAAATTACGTGACAAAGGCATCGTCAACAACGTCAGTTATGTGCAAGCAAATGCTGAAGCATTACCGTTTCCAGATAACCATTTTGATATTATTACTATCGCTTTTGGTTTACGTAATGTAACCGATAAAGATGCCGCATTACGCTCCATGCAACGAGTATTAAAGCCTGGCGGAAAACTATTAGTGCTTGAATTCTCTACGCCTAAACATGAATTAATGCGTAAAGTTTATGACATGTATAGCTTTAAGGTATTGCCAAAAATGGGCGCTCTAATCACTAAAGATGCCGACAGCTACGAATACCTTGCCGAATCCATCCGTATGCACCCTGATCAAGAAACACTTAAACAAATGATGATAGATGCTGGGTTTGAACAAGTTGACTACACCAATATGACAGACGGTGTTGTCGCATTACATAGAGGTTATAAGTTTTAATGATGCCTAATCACTTTGCTTTGTTAACTTGTGCAGCCATTGAAACCGCTTTTAACCAGCTGCCAGCACAGGCTAAAAATGACTATGCTCGCCAGAAATCATTGCACGGCAAAGTTTTTTGTATCCAGTTGAGCCAGCTAGATTGGCCGCTTTATTTAGTATTTGCTAAGCAAATTCAAGTCCTCAACCATTATGAAGGTGACGTAGCCGTGACGGTGCGGGCTGATGTATCCACCTTATATCAGCTCACTGAAGGCGCTAACTTAACTGAGCTCATCAAACAAGATAAACTCAGTTTAGAAGGTGATATTCAATTACTTCAATCGTTAAGCCACTATTTACAGAACATTCATATTGATTTTGCCGAACCATTATCACGCTACATAGGTGATGCTCCGACCCATAGAATTGTCACTAGCGCCAAACAATTTAGCCATGATATAAAGCAGGTTATACAAAAAACACGGTCGCACATCAGCCAGTTAACAACCGAAGAATATCGTCTGGCACCGCATAAAATTGAATGGCTGCATTTTCGTGATAATCTGGATGAACTGGTAAGCCAAACCGAACGTATCGAAGCAAAGATAGCCAAATTAAGAGATCAAATCATTCAATGACAACTGCAAGTATCAGGCGTGGTTACCATGTCATTAAGACCATTCTGCATTTTGGCTTAGATGATTTAATTCCTCGACACAAAAAGCCATGGTATTTCTCAATGCTGCGCAACGGTTTATTTTGGATCCGTAATAAACATAAAAATAAATCACCTGCCGAACGCTTAAAGCTGGCGATGCAAGATTTAGGTCCGGTATACATCAAACTAGGGCAAATGCTGTCGACTCGCCGTGATTTGCTTGACGACGAATGGGCTTACCAATTGGCCATGTTGCAAGACCGAGTGCCACCATTTGATTCAGCGTTAGCACGTCAAGCCATCGAAGCGGAGCTTGGAGCACCAATCAGCACTTATTTTGATGATTTTGACGACACACCATTGGCGTCAGCCTCTATTTCACAAGTCCATACCGCGACGTTAAAATCCAACGGCAAAGACGTAGTGCTTAAAGTCTTACGTCCAAATGTTGAGCAGCAAATTCTAGCTGACTTACAGTTAATGATCCAAACAGCTAACATACTGGAGACATTACTAGGTGATGGTAATCGCTTACGTCCTGCTGAAGTGATTGAAGATTACCGCACCACCATTTTAGGCGAGCTTAATCTTAAACTCGAAGCTCTTAACGCCATAAAACTGCGCAATAATTTCATTGATTCAAACTCCTTATACGTGCCTTTTGTTTACGAAGAACATAGCTACAAACGATTAATGGTCATGGAACGTATTTACGGTATTCCTGTCTCTGACACAGAAGCGCTACGCGCCCAAGGCACCAACTTTAAACTGCTAGCCGAGCGCGGTGTTGAATTGTTTTTCACTCAAGTGTTTCGGGATAATTTTTTCCATGCCGATATGCACCCTGGTAATATATTTATCAGCCGCGAACATCCTGACGACCCATTTTATATTGGTCTAGATTGCGGCATTATGGGCACCTTAACCGAGGTTGATAAACGCTACCTTGCGGAAAACTTTTTAGCCTTTTTTAATCGCGATTATCACCGTATTGCCCAGTTGTATATTGAATCCGGATGGGTCTCTGAACACACAGACATCATCGCCTTCGAACAAGCTGTTAAAGTGGTATGCGAACCTATGTTCAACAAGCCACTAGATGAAATATCATTTGGCCATGTATTGCTGGAACTTTTTAAAACCGCGCGCCACTTTGACATTGTAGTGCAACCACAACTGGTGTTGCTGGAAAAAACCTTACTTTATATTGAAGGCTTAGGCCGTCAGTTATATCCACAATTAGATTTATGGCAAACCGCAAAACCGTTCCTCGAAAACTGGATGTCTGAACAGGTTGGTCCTAAAGCTCTGTTCAACAAAGTAAAATCAAATGCACCGTTTTGGGCGGACAAACTCCCCGAGTTTCCTGAATTGATTTACGACAACTTAAAGTTAGGTCGTAAATTACTCGGAACTCAGCAACAAATGCTAGATAAATACCTGAAATACCAGCATAAATCACACAAAAGCAACTACCTGTTAATCACGTCCGCAGTTTTGTTGATCTGCGGCACAATATTATTTACTCAAAACGCTACACTGTGGCTAGCATACACCTGCATTGCTTCTGGCTGCCTATTTTGGGCGATAGGATGGCGATCTATGCCAAAGAATCGTAAATTTTAGCTAGCACTATATAATTAGAGGTTCATAATACTTAAAGAATTGGGTGGTATTGTGAACCTTGAAATAACTTTTATACAAAAACTATTTTTTATTTAAAGAGGATAATCTTCATGGGCGGCATCAGTATTTGGCAGCTTCTAATTGTAGCGTTAATTGTCATTTTATTATTTGGTACTAAGAAATTGCGTTCTTTGGGCGGTGATTTAGGTGGAGCAGTAAAAGGCTTTAAAAACGCCATGACTCCAGAAGATGAAAATAAATCATTAGACGATGATAAGAAATCATTAGAAGATGAAAATAAATCATTAGAAGGCAATGATCAGACTGCAGCGACTTCGCAACAGGCTGCAGAAAAGCAACCTGAATCTAAAGATAAACAGGCGTAATTTATTATGTTTGACGGTATCGGCTTTATGGAGCTGCTGCTGATCGGTATTTTGGGGCTAGTAGTACTTGGCCCCGAAAGACTTCCGGTTGCAGTACGTTCAATAACAGGTTGGATCCGCGCGCTTAAGCGCATGGCTAACTCTGTCAAAGATGAACTTGAACAAGAGCTTAAAATTGATCAGTTACATGCTGATTTAAAAAAAGCTGAAAGCAAAGGTTTAGCCAATTTGTCTCCCGAGTTACAAGAGTCAATTGATCAGTTGAAGAAAGCCGCTGAGTCTGTGAATCGACCGTACAAAGTTGAAGACACATCCCCTGTGGCGCCAAAATCATCACCTGACAAGTCTCCTTCTGTCGCAGAAGCTAAGTCATCCGAAATGACCAGCGAAAGCAGTTCAACTCCTAAATCTAACGGGTAATTCATGTCGCAACAGAAACCGCTTATTAGCCATTTGCTTGAATTACGCAACAAATTGCTCAAAGCCATTGGCAGTGTGTTAATCGTCTTTATTACTATGGTTTATTGGGCTAATGATATTTATCACTATATCGCCCTACCATTGATGCGATCTCTACCTGAAACGGGCAGTATGATTGCAACTGATGTTGCAGCTCCCTTTTTTGCACCGTTCAAGCTAACACTCGTGTTGGCATTCTTCATTGCAATTCCCTATGTACTTTACCAAGTGTGGTCTTTTGTTGCACCTGGGTTATACAAACATGAAAAACGTTTGGTTTTTCCCTTATTAGCCAGCAGTACCCTGCTGTTTTATCTTGGAATTGCCTTCGCATACTATATTGTTTTCCCTGTTGTTTTTGGGTTTTTTACCAGCGTAGTCCCTGACGGTGTTGAAGTCGCTACTGATATCAGCAGTTATTTAAGTTTTATTCTAAAACTGTTTTTTGCTTTTGGTTTAGCCTTTGAAATCCCCGTAGCCGTGGTTTTACTCTGCTGGGCGGGTGTCACCACACCAGATGAGTTACGCCAGAAACGTCCGTATATTGTTGTAGGAGCTTTTGTTGTTGGCATGATACTGACGCCACCCGATATCATCTCGCAAACTATGCTAGCAATACCAATGTTGTTATTGTTTGAAGGTGGCCTAATAGCCGCACGTTTTTACAGCAAAAAAGAAGACGAGCAAGAAGACGAGCAAGAAAATGAAAAAGCTGATGATTAAGCGATAAAGGAAGCCTCTACGGGCTAAGAAGCAAATAATAAGGAAGAATAAATGCGTTTAAGTTTAATTGTTGCTGGGATCATATTGATGTCGGCTAATGCATATGCCAATACTAATCTTGGTCAGCAATTGTCTAACTGTGCCGCTAAAACGGACAAGCTCGAGCGGCTAATTTGTTATGACGAGTTAGCCGCTAATGCTAAACCTAGCGCTCATATAATGACGACGACAAATACAACTAAGGTTGCTCCATCAGAGGTACCAAAACCGCCAGCTACACCTAATGTTGTAGCACCATTAGTTGCAAGCCCTCAAGTACTCAGTGTTGATGATTTTGGCTTAAAAACGAAAGTGGTAGAAGATGAAGTCGATAAAGTTTATTTTGAAGTATCTGCAGTTAAAAAAGCGCCATATGGCGAATTAATCATCACCTTTACTAATGGTCAAGTTTGGAAACAAAGTAGTCCTGAGCGTTATAAAGTCGATAAAGGTCAACGCATCTTTATTGAAACCGGTGCCTTGAATTCATTTCTACTAGGCACTGATGATCGTAATGCGACGACCCGAGTTAGACGATTAAAGTAACTACAGCACTTTGATCTCATGACTCAATACATCGATATTGCAGTTAATCTGCTTAGTGACAGACTTAAGCACGACATTGACACTATTATCAATGACGCGGCGAAACACCATGTTTCGCCGTTAATTGTTATTGGCAGCGATCTCGATGAAAGTGCCGAAGCAATAACCACCTGCCAACAATATCCACAACAGCTCTACTGCACCACAGGTATTCATCCACACCATGCATCGTCTTGGAACGAACACAGCAAAACGCGTTTAACACAACTCGCTCGGCAAGACACTGTGGTTGCTATTGGTGAATGTGGGCTTGATTATAATCGCGATTTTTCACCGCGTCCGGCCCAAAGAAAAGTATTTGCAGCGCAATTAGAGCTGGCTTGTGAACTCAATATGCCAGTGCTGATGCATTGTCGTGAAGCACATGCGGACTTCATTGCCATTGTAAATGAGTACAGAGCTCTACTCCCTAATGCCTTATTACACTGTTTTACTGGCAGTAAAGATGAGTTAATCGAATGCTTAGCGGCTGATTTGCATATCGGTATTACAGGGTGGGTTTGCGATGAGCGCCGAGGACAAGAACTAGCACGACTAGTACCATTGATCCCCGACCACCGTATAATGGTAGAGACAGATAGTCCCTATTTACTACCGCGCAGTATGCGACCAAAACCTAAATCGAGTAAAAACTTACCTCAATACTTACCTTATATTGTTGAGTATATGGCAAATTTACGCCAGCAATCGCCTACATCATTAGCGCAAGCATGCTATAAAAATAGTCGTGATTTTTTCCAATTACCCGCAAATAAACACCTGAGCAGCCATTTATGAACACCATAATAGCTGAGGTTTTGCGCAAACTTAATCGATATAAGCCAAGGGTATTAATTGGGATGTGTTTAATCTTGATTAGCCACAGCAATTGGGCTGATACATTAACCACTATGCCACTGAGGCTCACGTCGGATTCGATTAGCAAAATTGAACTGCAAGACTGGGTTTACGCCAACAAAAGTGATGATATTGAAACGTTAGCCAGATTATTACAACAACCTGGAAATACCTGGCAAAAACTCAACCCTAAACAACCATACAAGATAGGCATTGAAAATTATTGGCTGAGTTTTAGTATATTTAACCCCAATGACCATTTGTCACGCATTATTGCTTTAGACAACCCTTTGCTCGACAGTATCAAAATATACCATATGATTGATGGTGATCTCGTCAGCACAGAAATAATGGGTGACACACTTGCGTTTAAACACCGTCCATTACAAAGTAATATTTTTTTATATCCTGTCCAGTTTAAGCCAGGTGAAACCCACACTTTTTACATCAAAATAGACAGTAAAGGCAGTATTAGGCTACCTCTGGTATTGTGGTCATCCAATGACCTGACTCAAATTACTGAAACTAAAAACTTATTTAATGGCATGCAAATAGGATTATTACTCGCTATTTGTCTGTTCAGTTTATTTATCGCACTTGCATCTACATCATATAGTTACAGTTATTACAGCGGTTATGTACTGGGGTTAACATTATTGACGGCGTCTCTGTATGGCGTCTCCTTTCGGTATTTGTGGCCTCAATGGCCCTTTATGCAACAATATATTTTTATCATTGTGATCCCACTTACACTGGGATGTTCATTGATGTTTACTGAAAAAGTATTGCAGCTCAAATATCATAATTTAAAAATGCTATACCTTTGTCGTATCATGGCTGTACTTTGTTTCAGTTTAACGGTCATTATGCCGTTTATTAATTACAGCTCTGCGTTATACATATTGGCTTTTGTGGTGTTAACTATCTGTACCATTTTAATGGCTTTCTCATTAATTCAAGCCTTTGGTGGCCAACGAAATGCACCTTTATATGCCATAGGTCGTATGGGATTAATGATTGGTTGCATTATTACCGGATTAATTTATATCGGCTTATTCACCCCCGATATGTCGCCACAAACGCCCATCATGATAGGACTCACCTTTGAAGTGCTCACCATGGCTGCAGTGCTCGCCTTGCGCTACAATGACGAACGTAAGGCCAAATTTAAAATCCAACAACAGGCATTAGCACAAGCTCAACGACTTCGTGAAACTCGCGAAGAAGCCCTGCGAAGTGAAGCCGAAAATAATGAAAAACTTGAGCAGATGGTACAAGAGCGCACCTTGGAATTAGAGATGACCTTACGTGAGCTCAATGAGGCCAACCAAAAGTTGACGGAACAAAATACCATTGATGGCCTGACAGGTGTAAAAAACCGCAGTGCTTTTGACCGACGCTTAATCGCCGAAGGTCGTATTAGTCGTCGTCAGCAGTCACCAATGTCCTTGTTAATGATTGATATCGATAAATTTAAGGATATTAATGATCAATATGGTCATCTTACCGGTGACTTCACAATACAAGCGATTGCGAATACACTGAGTGAATATTTAAAGCGTCCAACGGATCTCGTATCACGTTTTGGCGGTGAAGAGTTTGCTATTATTTTACCTTGCACTGATAAAGAAGGCGCCTTACTCGTTGCAGAGAAAATTCGCCGTTCCATTAGCGAACTCGCCGTTGTCCATAATGGGCACACGATATCAATGACGGTCAGTATTGGTGTGAGCGAGGCGATTATAGACAGTGATCAACATCCATTATTATTACTAGAACAAGCAGATAAAGCCCTGTACCAAGCTAAACGCAGCGGCCGAAATAAAGTCTGCTCTTACCAGCTCGAAACAGACCAGATCTAAACCAGGAGTCGAAAGTGAATATTATTACCAGTGCCTTCCCACAGCGCAGAATGCGCCGCATGCGTAAACATGAATTTAGCCGTCGTTTAATGTCTGAAAATACCTTAACGGTTAACGATCTTATTTATCCGATGTTTGTCTTAGAAGGTTTTCAACGCTCAGAAAAAATCGCCTCAATGCCAGGTATTGAGCGTTTCTCGGTTGATTTATTGATAAAAGAAGCCGCCGAACTTGTTGAACTAGGCATTCCGCTTATCGCACTATTTCCCGTTACACCTGTCGATAAGAAAAGCTTACTTGCTGAAGAGTCTTATAATCCCGATGGCTTGGTACAGCGTGCTGTACGCGAATTAAAGCAAGCATTCCCGCAGCTTGGTATCATGACTGATGTAGCCTTAGATCCATATACCACTCACGGCCAAGACGGTATCATCGATGATACTGGCTATATCCTAAATGACATCACCACTGAGGTTTTAGTTAAACAGGCCCTATCACATGCTGCTGCGGGTGCAGATATTGTCGCGCCATCAGACATGATGGACGGTCGTATTGGTGCAATTCGCCAAGCCCTTGAAGAAAATGGCTTTGTTAATACCCAGATTATGGCTTACTCGGCTAAATATTCATCAAACTATTATGGTCCTTTCCGTGATGCAGTCGGCTCAACTAGCAATTTAAAAGGCGGCAATAAACACAGCTACCAAATGGATCCCGCTAATAGCGACGAAGCATTGCATGAAGTCGCATTAGACATCCAAGAAGGAGCTGACATGGTGATGGTTAAGCCTGGTATGCCTTATTTAGACATAGTACACCGGGTCAAAACAGAATTAGCCGTACCCACATTTGCTTATCAAGTCAGCGGTGAATACGCCATGCACATGGCCGCTATTCAAAACGGTTGGTTAGCCGAAAAAGCCATCGTGATGGAATCATTACTTTGCTTTAAACGCGCTGGGGCAGACGGTATTCTGACCTACTTTGCTAAACGTGCAGCACAGTGGCTGAAAGAGCAAAAGTAATTCAACCGTTTAAGTTCTGCTAAAGCCAATCTCTATCGGATTGGCTTTTTCATCTTGTACCACTATCGGCTCATTAACGTGATCTAGTTTGCATCATCAAACATGTCCCCTTAACACTCAGGTTTAAGCATGCTTGAATACTTAACCTCAAATTGGGTTACGGGGTGGAGTAAGCAAGCTAAAATCACAATATTTGACCTATTTCATATCAAACTTGTCATTCGTTTTGCTAACAAGGCAAAATGACCCGACAACAGGTCAATGGATTGCGCAAAAGAGATGCAAATAGCTGTTTTAAAAGTATTTATTACTCCATACTGAGTATACCTTACAGTACAGTCTTCACTTCTTAAATGAGACATTATCATGAACAATAGCGTTAGAACTTTATTGGCAACAACCGCACTCTTTTTCAGTACTCAAATGTTACCTATGGTCGTATCTGCAAATGCAGGTTGCGCGTTTGAAAAAGATCAACAAGGCTTTATTGCCACATGCAGCGAGGAGAAACAAGAAGTGATTTTAACCGGCGTGATCCAATCACAAACGATAGCGAGTGAATTGCCAGGCTATGCTGAAGGCTTTGCTAACTATCAAGTTGATGCAAGTGCAATTGATGTACTTAAGGCAATCAAAGAACCGACAAAAATTGTGGTTATCATTGGCACTTGGTGTCCTGATTGCCATCGAGAAACACCGCACTTTATGCGAATTATTGAAACCGTAGCCAATCCCAACATTGAAGTTGAATACATTGGCGTCGATCGCAATAAGCAGGATCCTGAAGGGCTTGCGGCAAAATATGCATTCAGCCGAATTCCAACCTTTATTGTGCATCAACAAGGCAAAGAAATGGGCCGTATTGTTGAACGACCTACGGTCAGTTTAGAAGCCGATTTAGTCAAAATATTACAGTAATGGTTAATCGTTTAAGCATAAAAAAGGTCGCATAAGTGCGACCTTTTTTTATTCAATTACGGCCATTATATTATCTTGCATTCAACCTCTGGCTGATGCAGCAATACGATCGGCTAGCAGTTGCAACACGCCTTCGCGAAGTGCACCACCAGCAAGATGTAAGCGACTAATCGATAAACTTTCAAACAACGCAATTAATATCGCCACTCCCGCGGAAAAAGTGGGCGCTTGTTCGGCATTTAAGCCTTTAATCCCTCGAAGTCTGGCATCCGATTGCGATAATACTTCATCTCGAAAAGCATACAAAACATCTAGAGTCATCACCTCGGAGAGCTGTCGATGCTGTAACACCGACACCACTGACTGAACGGCTCCAGAAGCCCCCACAACACTTTGCCAACCTAAGTCGAGCAATTGAGGACGATGTGGTGCCAACATGGTATTAACGTAATCTATAGCCTGTTCAAAGTCGCTGATGTTAACTGGCACTTGACTAAAAAATCGTTGATTAAATAGCACGCAGCCCATTGGCAAACTGGTTTTAAACAGCACCTGGCTCCCATCACCGATAATAAACTCGGTACTCGCGCCGCCAATATCAATAACTAAACGGCGTCCCTTACCTTTAGTCGTGGCAACCATACCTTGATAAATAAGCTCAGCTTCTCGCAACCCCGAAATGACCTCAATTTGATGCTGAAAAATAGGCATCGCTCTTTGGTGAAATTCATCGACATTACGGATAACCCGCAAGGTAGCTGTAGCAAATACAGCCACATTATCACTATTAATATGATGTTGCGCCAGCATGTCAGCAAACATAGCCAAACACGCTAAGCCACGCTGCATAGCATGCTCAGACAAAATGCCATCATCACCAATACCTTCGGCAAGGCGAACTTTACGTTTATATTTAGCGATAACAATCGGTTTATTACCTACCGAATTAGCCACCAACATATTAAAACTGTTAGAGCCTAGCGTTATCGCCGCATAGGGTTGAGATACAGTTAGCAATGGCATTGACTATGGTCTACGAGTCCTATGACGTGGTGGACGCGAAGTATTACCACCACTTCGATGCGCACCTTTACTTCCGCCATCACGCGTACGAGATGTAGGAGGCTTACGATGAATACGTGCCGGAGGCGGAATATCATCTAATAGTGCATCACGATCATAATTAGAAACGGGAATCGAATGGTTAATGAAGGTTTCAATTTCAGGTAAATTCATTGCGTATTCTTCACAAGCAAAACTAATTGAAACGCCTTTTTGTCCCACCCGACCTGTTCGACCAATACGATGAACATAATCTTCACAATCATCTGGTAAATCATAGTTATACACGTGTGAAACGTCAGAAATATGTAACCCGCGCGCGGCGACATCTGTTGCCACTAAAACGTCGATAGCACCAGAGGTGAATTGCTCAAGAATACGAATACGCTTCTTTTGTGGTACATCGCCAGTTAATAAACCGACTCGATGACCGTCACCTTCTAAATAAGACCACAATTTGTCACAGCTGTGTTTTGTGTTCGAAAACACAATTGCTTTATCAGGCCAATCTTCTTCGATTAAGCTCAATAATAATCGCATCTTATCTTCCATCGACGGATAGAAAATCTCCTCTTTAATATTTTTAGAGGTTTTTTCTAACGGTTCGATTTCAACTTTCTCAGGATCATTCATATGATCATAAGCTAATTCCTGCACTTTCATCGACAGCGTGGCAGAAAACAGCATATTCAAGCGTGACTTAGCATCAGGCATTCTGCGGAATAAAAAGCGAATGTCTTTAATAAAGCCCAGATCGAACATACGGTCAGCTTCATCAAGCACCACGGCTTGAATGTGGCTTAAACTGATGACACCTTGACGCACGTAATCGATAATACGTCCAGTGGTACCAATTAAAATATCAACACCCTTATCCAATACAGCGCGTTGAGTTTCATAGCTTTCGCCACCGTAAACAATACCGACTCTTAAGCCTGTATGTGCCGCTAATAAGTTGGCATCTTTAGCAATCTGTATTGCTAACTCGCGTGTTGGCGCCATAATAATAGCGCGAGGTTCGGTTGCTTTGCGCCCCTCAGGTGCAGCAACGGTTAATAAATGGTTAAATGTGGCCACTAAAAAGGCCATGGTTTTACCGGTACCTGTTTGGGCTTGTCCGGCAATATCCTTTGCATTAAGTAAAATAGGTAAAGATAACGCCTGTATTGGCGTACAAAACTCAAAGCCGTTCTCGTTTAACGCCGCTAGTACTTCGGGCTTTAAAGGGAAGTCGGCGAATTTCTGGGTCGATAAATGTGTTTGGCTCATAGCACAAGCATACCTGTAGGGGTTGCAAAAAAAGATTCGATCGTTTGAAATAGCTACATTACTAAAACGGTCTCTTGAAAAGCTATTTAACTGACCCAATATACATCGTAAGCCATTAATAAACTAGCAATGGAACCAAATCCGGAGAACAACATGAGCGATAAAATTATATACCTAAGCGATGACAGCTTTGAAAACGACGTATTAAAGTCTGAAACACCCGTATTAGTCGACTTCTGGGCGGAATGGTGTGGTCCTTGTAAAATGATTGCCCCAATCCTAAACGACGTTGCTGAAGAGTATGCAGGCAAACTGACCGTGGCAAAACTAAACGTAGACCAAAACAGCGTTTCACCAGCGAAATACGGCGTCCGCGGTATTCCAACATTGTTAATGTTCAAAGGTGGCGAACTAGTGGCAACCAAGGTTGGCGCACTTTCAAAGACACAACTGAAAGAGTTTATCGACACTAAAATCTAAGTAGAAATAGCCTAAAAATGTTAATCGGCACAAGTTTTAAACAGTTTGTGCCGCTTTAAAATAATATTTAGCCTAAATTTGTGGACGCCCAACGTATATAGTGCTAATTTATTCATCAGATCTTTTCAACTTAACCTCTTCTCGCTTATCAATCATAAAATATCTTTTCAATCCTACTGATTGATTGCGGTTAGCTTCGTCGCGCAACACAAGACTCCCATACATGAATTTAACAGAATTAAAAGACACGCCAATTTCGGATCTAGTTTCTCTTGCTGAAAGCATGAATCTGGAAAATATGGCTCGTACCCGTAAACAAGATATCATCTTCTCTATTTTGAAAGCTCACGCCAAAAGCGGAGAAGACATTTTCGGTGGCGGTGTATTAGAAATCCTCCAAGACGGATTTGGATTTTTAAGAAGTTCAGATGGCTCATACCTTGCGGGTCCTGACGATATTTATGTTTCACCAAGCCAAATTCGCCGTTTTAACATGCGTACTGGTGACAGTATTTTTGGTAAAATCAGACCGCCGAAAGAAGGCGAAAGATACTTTGCACTTTTAAAAGTCAGTGAAGTCAACTTTGATAAACCAGAAAGCTCTCGCCACAAAATCCTGTTTGAAAACTTAACCCCACTTCATGCTGAAGAACGTCTTCGTATGGAACGTGGTAATGGTTCAACAGAAGACATCACCTCGCGTATCCTTGATCTTTGTTCACCGATAGGCAAAGGCCAACGTGGTTTGATTGTTGCGCCGCCAAAAGCCGGTAAAACATTATTACTGCAAAGCATTGCTCAAAGTATTACTTACAACAACCCGGATGTGGTGTTGATGGTATTACTGATTGACGAACGTCCTGAAGAAGTGACCGAAATGCAGCGCATGGTTAAAGGTGAAGTTATTGCTTCAACCTTTGATGAGCCAGCAAGTCGTCACGTTCAAGTTGCTGAAATGGTTATTGAAAAAGCCAAGCGCTTAGTTGAGCACAAAAAAGACGTAGTCATTTTATTAGACTCTATCACCCGTCTAGCTCGTGCATACAACACCGTTATCCCATCATCAGGTAAAGTCCTTACCGGTGGTGTTGATGCCAACGCACTTCACCGTCCAAAGCGTTTCTTCGGTGCTGCACGTAACATTGAACACGGTGGCAGTTTAACTATTATCGCTACCGCACTTGTTGATACCGGTTCGAAAATGGACGAAGTCATTTACGAAGAATTTAAAGGTACAGGTAATCAAGAGTTACACCTTTCTCGTAAGGCGGCAGAAAAGCGTGTGTTCCCAGCGATTGATTTCAATCGTTCAGGTACACGTCGTGAAGAAAAATTAACCACAGCTGAAGAACTTCAGAAAATGTGGATTTTACGCAAAATTCTTCATCCAATGGATGAGGTATCTGCAATGGAATTCTTAATCGATAAGTTGGCTATGACCAAAACGAACGAAGAATTCTTTACCGCAATGAAACGCGCGAAGTAATTATTTACTGAATCGCCAAATCATTACAAAAATGCCGCTACTTTAGCGGCATTTTTTTGTTTAAATAATAATAAGCTGTAGCTAGAAACTGCAGCGGACTACGTCCTACTAGTACGCTTGCAGCGATTAAATCAATCTGCATCTCGTTTTTTCAGTAAACGAAGCGATCGCTATCATCGCTTGATATCGATTTTCAGCTTTAGCTTTTAGCTCGTAAGCACCTAGCTCTTAGTCTCTTAGTCTCTTTACCGTTTGCTATCGCTATTCATCGCTTTGACCGCTTGATATCGTATTCTACCGCTAGCTACCATTTACCTGCTTTAGCTCCTATAGCATCTAGCAGCGAAGCGATCTAGCACCTAGCTCTTATTCGCTATTGATTCGCTTTACCGCTTGCTACCGTGTACCAGCTTTCGCTCTTATTCGCGCTTGTGCCTGACTGAATGACGATATGAATAATCTTCATTGCCTATAACGTCGACACATATGGCACCTCAGGTAACCCCAGAGAACGGCCGAGAATAATATAAACCAGCATACTTGCCATCCCTAACAGCATTAAATAGCCAAACAGCATCTTAGCAAACTTGAGCATGGCAAAACGGTGCGCAACCAAACCCCATTTCACCACTACTCGATATAAACCAAACACCGCATGAATCGTGACGATGGGCAATAACAACACATATGACGCCCATGTATTAAAGTGATATACCCGCTCAGCAGAAAGATACGGGCCAGTCTCAGGGGGGGTCATCATGGTAAAAAAGTGGATCGGGACGAGAAAGAACAACAAAAAGCCAGTGATCATTTGCCAAAACCAGATTTTAGTTTCTTCATGGGGTAAAAAACGCATTTGATTACGTAAAGCTCGCCATTGTCCAATTTGAGTAGGGAAACGACACAAGGCTGGGACCGCATGGATCGAGACGACTAATGATATAAAGCAGAAAAATATTTGCGTCAACAGAGAGTAGCCATGATCGGTTTCACTGAACACGCCACCTTCTATAAATTGTGCCACTTGATAAAAAGCTTCTTTACCGAGTAAAAGACTCGACTCAAACTGCAGATGCATCACTAAAAAAAGCCCAAGCACCACTCCAGATAGACTTTGCAGTTTATCTATTAGATCAGCCCAAACGGGATTAGCAAACCCTTTAGCAGTATTGGCACCACTGCCGGCTTTAGTTTGCAAAGAATTCGCAGCCATAAATCATCACTTCCAGTCAGGCACAATAGCAAGCATTGACCATATCAAGAGTTGTTGCATAGCTGCAAATAACGACAATCAAACCGTGATAATGCTCACCTACTATTAGGCTGGAGTTAGAAGCCGATCACACAAAGAATCAAATAAACAGTCAAATAATACTGACACTTAACTAACTATAGTCACTAGCATTCAGCAGTTGAAATAATCGAAAGAATAATTCTGAAATGTGATCCAAGTAAAAGCGACCACTCTTTAGCTTAAAAATTTACGGGCTAGATGCTTTTGCATCAATTGCCATTTTTTGCTCCATAAACTTAACCGTAAAGTGCCCCTTTGCGCCGAGCTAAAAACCAATAAACGCTCATGGACACGAGCATCTTAAAATAACTTGCGTATAATGAGCGCCAATTTGATATTACTTTTACCACAGTTAGGAAAATCCCATGGCTTGGATCCAATTACGCATTCACACTCATCGCGATAACGCCGACATGCTTGGCGACTTATTAATGGATCAAGGTTCTATTTGTATCACTTACGAAGATGGCCAAGACGAACCTATTTTTGAACCCAAGCTAGGAGAAACTCCGCTGTGGCAAGATACTGTAATGATTGCATTATTTGATGCAGGTACAGATTTATCGCCGACAATCGAATTTTTAGAATCTATGCCATTTCTAGGAAAAGGTTTTCAGCATAAAATTGAACAAGTAGAAGACAAAGACTGGATACGCGAATGGATGGACAGCTTCCACCCTATCCAATTTGGTGAACGCTTATGGATATGTCCTAGCTGGCGTAAAATTCCAGATCCGACAGCCGTTAACGTCATTCTCGACCCCGGTTTAGCGTTTGGTACTGGCACTCACCCCACAACGGCCTTATGTTTAGAATGGTTAGATAGCCTTGATTTATCAAACCAAGAAGTCATCGACTTTGGTTGCGGCTCAGGCATTTTAGCCATTGCAGCCATTAAACTCGGTGCCAAGAAAGTCACTGGTGTTGATATTGATTATCAAGCCATTGACGCCTCAAAAGCCAATGCTGAACGTAACGACGTAGTCGATAAACTGGCACTGTATTTACCAGAAGATCAACCCGCTAACCTACAGGCCGATGTCTTAGTCGCTAATATACTTGCCGGCCCATTAAAAGAACTCGCGCCATTGATAGCCGAAAAAGTGAGAGTGGGTGGCAAACTAGCACTCTCGGGTTTATTACAAGAACAAGCCCAAGATGTATCCGACTTCTACAGCCAATGGTTCATCATGGATCCCGTTAGCAACAAGGAAGACTGGAGCCGCTTAACTGGGGTACGTAAGTAGCCAACACGCAGAAAAATCGCACTCAATTAACCATAATTGAGTGCGTCAGTCCTCGTTTACAGGTCATTAACATCAATTATTGACACTTAGATACAGAAAAAGTCTCTCTGCAACTCGCACCAGTGCTCAAAAATAGTCGAAAAACCTCATTTATTAGTCAAAGATGTGACGGCTAATGAAAGTCAAGCAAAAAAGTTGCATTTAGGTCATTTATTGACCTTTTCACAGCCGTGAAAAAGGGCTACTATAGCGCCCCTTTGGAGAGCAAGGTGAAGTACATAATGCAAATTGGCCCGTATCAACTGTCTAATCAGCTGATTGCCGCACCAATGGCAGGTGTCACCGATCAAGCCTTCCGAAATCTCTGTTTACGCTATGGCGCAGCTTTGGCCGTATCAGAAATGCTTTCGTCGAATCCCGATGTTTGGGACAGCGATAAAAGCCGTCAGCGCATGATGCATTCTGGCGAAGAAGGGATACGCTCGGTACAAATAGCAGGTGCAGATCCTGATTTAATGGCCAATGCAGCTAAGTTCAACGTTGAACAAGGTGCGCACATCATTGATATCAATATGGGCTGCCCAGCAAAGAAAGTGAATAAAAAATTTGCGGGTTCAGCGCTAATGCAAAGCCCCAGCTTAGTAAAAGAGATTTTACAAGCCGTGGTCGCAGCAGTGGATGTACCAGTAACGTTAAAGATCCGCACAGGTTGGGAGCCTGAACATCGTAATGGTGTTGAAATAGCCCAAATTGCTGAAGATTGTGGTATTGCCTCGCTCGCCGTTCACGGCCGAACAAGGCAATGCATGTACAAAGGCTTTGCCGAGTACGACACTATCAAAGCAATTAAACAGACTGTCTCAATTCCTGTTATCGCCAACGGGGACATCGACACACCGGAGAAGGCCAAGTTTGTACTTGACTACACTGGCGCCGATGCCCTGATGATAGGAAGAGGTGCACAAGGAAGGCCATGGATTTTTAAAGAAATCCTACATTACCTGGAAACAGGTAAAAAGTTAGCGCCAATTAAGGCAGAAGAGCAACGCACAGTAATGCTTGAACACCTTAAGAAACTTTGTGACTTATATGGCGAATACAAAGGTGTCCGATTTGCTAGAAAGCATGTCGGGTGGTACCTAAACCATGAGGAACAGCGTCAATTTCGTGCTGACTTCAATAGGCTTGAAACCGCTGCCCAGCAACATTCCTTCGTAGAATGTTATTTTGATGAATTAGTTTAGAATTTAATAAAGAGCAGAATAGAATGTTTGATCAGACAACTAACACAGAAGTTCACCAGCTTACCGTAGGCAAAATCGAAACAGCAAACGGCACTATCAAGCCGCAGTTATTACGTGACGCAGTTAAACGTGCCGTAACTAACTTCTTCTCACAGTTAGACGGTCAGGAAGCTTCTGAAGTATATGAAATGGTATTGTGCGAAGTTGAAGCGCCTTTACTAGACATCATCATGCAACACACTCGTGGCAACCAAACGCGCGCTGCTAATATGTTAGGTATCAACCGTGGTACTTTACGTAAGAAATTAAAGAAATATGGCATGAACTAAGACTTAGCGTCTAAGTTTTTGTAGTGAAACGGGCTTTCCAGCAATGGAAAGCCCGTTTTGTTTTATCAGTTACCCCCATAGTGACACACCACTTATCACCAAGCGTTAAAGACGATGAGAAACATCCCTTTTTAATGACTAATGTGCCTGTAGCCGAGTGATTTTCGCTGTAGCAATGGTATTGCTACAGCTGGACCCACTATTACCTCGATAATTTTTACAGCCCCAAAAAGCCCCACGGGCACTTTCTCTTAAGGTCATATCAGCGCCACATATGTTGCACAATGGTGCCATGTGACCACAATTATCGTTTAAGCAAATAGTGAAACCTTTAGCGCGTTTGCGAGTCATTGGGCTGCCACAGAGATCACAGCCTGCTTGTTTGTGATCGCACAATGGAGAATGTGAGCAGGAGAAAAATGACTTAAACTTGCCGGTTCCCGGTCTTAGCGTGCCCGTAGTACATTGAGCACATTTGATCTGCTCAAACAGTGTTTGCACCAAAGACCTACTGAATTCATTCTGTTCAATGGCATAGTGCTGCTGAATAAGTTCGACCAAAAATGGGCTGGCATTGGTCATATCGGCTAACACGTAAACCCGATGCTTTGCTCGAGTCAGTGCGACATAAAATAATCGCCGTTCTTCGGCAAATTCAAAATCTTCAGCTTGAGGCAAGAAAGCGTCGAGTATTGGTGGGGTCATTTTCTTTGACGGAAACCCATGTATGCCTTGTGTCAGCCCCATGATCACCACATAGTCAGCCTCTTTACCTTTGGATGCATGAAACGATAAACACTCAATCACTAACATGGGGTAGTTAACCGTTAACTGACGCAGCAGATCTTTATCTGGCAGCTGAAACCAAAAGCGTGCCAGTAAGTATACTGTCGGTTTAGTTGTGGGCTTATCAGTGGCTTTAGCTACGCGGACAGACAAGGCATTCAAGGCTTGCTCTAATGCATTGCTACTCGGTTCATCTTTGGTTGCGCCCTCATTGGCGCCGCGGCGAAGTATTGATATCGCAGGATCGACAACCTGTACTAACGAATGAATATTTTTGTTGATTTGATTAGGGTTTTTGCTCACAAAGGCACTGGCTACTTCGCCGATACGGTTATTAAATCTAAATGTAAGGTCTAAATATGTTTCGGTAGTATTGCCAAAATACCGTGTAAATTGAGTCATTAAGCTGACATCCGCACCACTGAAGCGATAGATGGCCTGCCAATCATCTCCAACACAAAATAGTGAGCTGTCAGTGTTGCTCGTATTCGCTCTCGAATCTCGCAGGGCACGCACTAAACGCGCTCTAGGTTCTGAAATATCCTGAAACTCATCGACCATAATATATCGCCACGGGCTAACATATTGGCCGCTTTGTAGATAAGCGAGCGCTTTAGCGATCATATCTTCAAAGTCGATATCACCGCTCGCCGATAAATGCTGCTGATATTGCTGTAAAATGGGCTGCAACAATTCAAACGCTTTACGGGTTTGTTGAGGATCGCCAGCATTGGCAAATACCTGCTCTAAGCCTTTTTCATCAACACAAGCCGCTTTGTATAAGCCGATTAACTGACTGAACAGTTTAGCCAACTCAGTCACTCGTCCTAGCTTATGAAGGGTTGCCAATATGGCGTCGTCAGGCAATGGCGAATAGTTAACTTTAAATACCGTTAAGGCCTGCTCGAGCCTGTTGATTAACTGATTTTTTTTGTGCTGATAATAAAATAATTCAATGCAGTTAGTTTGATGTTTTTTATGTAACTGACGTTGCCACTCCATTGATGCAAAATACGCAGCGTTATCGATATAAGGCGCAGTATTATTGGCGCCATCGATAGCGTAATACTCAATGTAAACGTGATGTTGTGGAAGATAAAAATCAGCTTGATACTGACGAAAATCAACTGTACTGACGTCATATTCATATTTGGCTTCATACTGATATTCAATGCCATTAATAAATAACCAATTGGCGATATACAGCTCAGCAAAGCTTTTCACTCTTTCGCCTTTTAATGCGCGGATGTCGTTATCATATAGATATTCAAAGTAATCACCTTCGGTGGTAAATTCGAACGGGTTTTTCTCCACGTAATAAAAATGACTAAAATAGTCAAAAATTTGTTTACGATAAGGCTCATCTTCAATCAAGGTTTGTAAGCTATTGTGCACCCATTTATCTTTAGCCTGCTCATCGTTTACCCAAGGTGACAAGCTGGGGTTAACACCTTCAACCTCGGCAATGATTTTCAATCCTAAACTATGAAACGTACTCGCCTTAATATCATCGGTGCCAAGCTGGTGTTTAATTCGCTGGTCCATTTCTTTGGCGGCTTTTTTACCATAAGCCAATAATAAAATATCATCCGCTTGAGCTTGGCCACTGGCAACTAAATACCCCGCGCGGCCAACCATTACACTGGTTTTACCGGTTCCCGCACCCGCTAACAGCAGATTGTTATCGTCGTCAATAATACATGCACGGCGCTGTTTATCGGTTAATGGGTTTGATTCTACATGATCGAAAAAGTCAGCAAACGCGAGTAATTGAGATTGAATATAATGCTCACGAATATGCTCCACATCCGCATTATTCCAGTGGTAAAAATCGCGCAATTGAGTTAACGCCGCGCGTGTTTTTGTGGGCAATTCGACGCGGTCACTCCAGGGAAACCAGCGGCGGTATTCTCGCTCAATTCTCGGGCGTATTTGGTCAACCAATGACCGGCGTAAATAACAGCTCGATATTGCTTTTTCAATTCGAGCTATCAAATCACATAACTGGTTTTCATGGGATAAGGCCCAGAGTAATTCGACTTGTTGTTTAAAGTGAGACTTAGCGAAATAGCTCAGAAATGGAATTTGATAACAAGTACCGGCAGCATTCACACTTAGCAAGCTACCGAGTAAACTGGCACTAAAAACTGGCGGGCGATCTAACTGCTGCCACGATAGGTGGCCAGCATTGAGCAATTGATGAGTCTGTCGAAATCGCGCTAAAAACTGGCCTTGAGTCGAAATAAAGGTGATGCCCTCTGTCGTTAACTCAAGCGCATTGGCACTGCGCTGATACAAATGTCCAAACCAACTGTGAGGGATATGTTTAACTGAATATTCTGCTGACAATGTAAAACCTACGACTAAATGGTTTCTGGGGTTAACCGACTAATATTGAAGATAACTTTACAGCAAATAATTAGCCATTACGGATTTAAAGCAATAATACACCTCGCCGGCATTTAAGTGAATGTGTTAAGCAACTCACAGGCTTAACGAGGAGCCCCCCTAAATGTTGTCAATAACCTATAGCGCGATATCGCCTTAAGTTGAACTCGGCGCTCGACGGCCTATTGCACGCCAGATAAAGTCTCGAAAAATGCTCATCTACATCCGCATTGTCGACATGCTGGTCGCCGTTGATGACATAACTGCAGCCACATACCAACAAGGGTTTGTTGGTATGTGAAGTGGACCCAGACAATCATTTATATATCAATTAGCCATAATTATCGCCTTGTTCCGTCGTCGTTAAACTAAAACAAGCCAAATCAATCTAGGGGCTGTTGATCTTTGTTTGAATTTTGTGCGAAGAAGGTAATCTCGTATAATTCACTTCGCCAAAAACAAATA
>NZ_JBEOPO010000049.1:0-33151 GCF_040310145.1 Shewanella sp. S1-49-MNA-CIBAN-0167
AAATCGAAGAGAGTTAAATTACAGGTGTAGATGAGTCAGCGAGTATCCAAAACAGGGATGTTTTGGTTAAGCCCACAGGGATGTGCTCGTGGCGTCTCGCTTAATCATCTGCACATCAGCATGCTGCAGGCAATAAGTTCAAATGAAGCTACGTTATAAATCAAGCTAAACCAATATCAAGTAAGCTGAGTTAATTAATACCTCAAACTCACTTTTGTCCAAAAGTGAGTTAGAGCGCTTAGTTACAAACAAGGTTGAATCGAAGATAACTAAACGACAGGTGCAATCGCGGCTGTGACCATCGAGAACATGGATGTTTTCGCAGAGCGCCCATGGATGGGTTTACAGCGTGTCACAGAAGTGATTTCACTTGGGGATCACCACTGGGCAAGCATGCGTTCGGGCATTTCTAAACAATATACCTTTGGAACAACAAGAACCCGTTCAGGTGTGGCGGCGGGACTTGAACCGGTGTCCATAAAAAATCCCCGTTGGCATTGCTGCCTGCGGGGATTTTTTGTTAATCAGCCTAAAGCTGATTAATGGTCACTTACATGTGATTTACTATGTTCTGCTCAATCGTTATTAGCTTTGTTTTTTAACAAACTTTGATTTCAGCATCATTTGGCCATTGCCATCGACTTTACAATCGATGTCGTGGTCGCCATCGACAAGGTGGTTAATCACGGCTTTGGTGCCAACTTTAAGCACTAGCGATGAGCCTTTGACTTTAAGATCTTTGATTAAGGTGACTTTGTCGCCTTCTGCTAATAAGTTGCCGTTGGCATCTTTTAAAATTATAGCGTCTGGATCAACCACTTCTTCATTTGGGTTCCATTCATTAGCACATTCTGGGCAAATTAATAATGTACCGTCTGAATAAGCGTACGGAGACTCACATTTTGGGCATGGCGGGATTACATCACTCATATCTTTACTCTCTGTGTTCTTGGCAGTTGTCGAACATGTTAATAGCGCTAATACGCAGTTCGACAGGCTTTATCGATTGGCGTGAGATAGAAAAGTATCTACCCTGCCGAATATTGTAATGGCATTATAATGCTATTATCACAAGTTGACTACCCTAGGCAGTGCAGCAACCGAATTAACTTAACGATAGTGTAGACCAACGTTAGCTTTTCACTTGTGGATTGGGACGACTTTGGCTATCACTAAAACTCACATCGTGCTTTTGCAGATATTCACGAATAAGCTGACGAGTGACTTGTGATGGCGTGAGATCTTGAGCGGCACACAGCTGCTCAAATGCCTGCTTTTTTAACGGGTCCATTAATACGGTAAAACGTGCAGTTTTATTTTCCACTGTGGGCGAGCCTTTAATGACAACATGATAATTTGATTGTAATGCAGTGTGTTGATAAAGGCCATATTCTGTATTGGTTATTTACGCTGAAATTCATTCGAACTCAGGCGTCATTAGGTTGATTTACCTAAATGAGCCTTAACTCGAATGTTTATGGTTTAAGCAATACTCGCTATACGCGGTAACAATGTATTAAAGCACGGTCTGGACGATACATCATCTAGCAGGCAATCTTGCACTACCTGGCGCAACATCGTGGCTTGTGACGTATCTGGGTTATCGATGAGGTTTAGCATATCATCGACCAAATAACCAAACGCCCTAACCTCAATCGCTTGGATTAACTGCCGCCGCTGTGGGGTAAATTGTTTTAAATTTGATGCCGCGCCAAAATCGCCAAATAATACATAATCGTCTTGGTTTATCATGATGTTGTGGGCATAAAGATCACCATGGCTAATGCCATTTTGATGTAAATGAGCCAAAATATCAGCCATTTGGCTAGCAATATAAGTAATGCGCTGCCAAGTAAATACCGTTTGCGGCTCAAAAGTGTCGCGGCTACAGGTTTGCAACGACGGTGGTAAACCTAAATTGCCGAAGCTTGGCGGAATAAGTTGCATCACTAAGCCCAGTTGATCGGGCTGATTAATTTGTGCCACCACATTAATTAAATTAGGGTGTTCACCCGCGGTTAGGCAGCAATCAAGCTCATCTGCTGGATAACCGTCACTGGTGATCATACCTTTAAACAGCTTAATGGCGATATCTACGTCGCTGCTAAAGTGGCTAATGTTTGAGTTTCCTGCATGGTGACCTGCTTGATAAATTAGCCCAGATGCACCCTGACCGAGCAACTGACCTAAGCTAAATTGGCGTAATGGCACGGTGGGAACTCGAGTATTGTCGCAATGTTCAACATGACTAAATGCATTACCCGCAAAAGCCAGCCAGGCTAAGTTAGGTAATTGAAATAACCACTCAGGTAAATCGGTAAGCTGGTTTGCAGATAAACGAATAAGTGCCAATTGATGGCAATTTGCCATGCTAGCGGGTAGCGAGGTGAGCCTATTACCTGCTAGTGCCAGCTTCTCGAGGCGATAACATTGACCTAAACTGTCAGGCAACTGCTCTATCTGGTTGTCGGTTAAGATTAACCAGCGGGTTTGTTTTGGAATGGCACTGTCTGGCACGCTGCGGATTTGATTGGCTTTAAAACCTATCATCTCTAAATTAGGACATTGACCTAATACTGCTGGCAGATGATCAAATAGGTTATTAGACAAAAATAGGATTTTAAGTTGATGCAAGTCGGCAAAGTTAGCCGGCAATGACGACAATTGGTTGTTGCTAAGATCAAGTACTTCTAAGGTATCGGCTAGCTCAAACAAGTTAACCGGAAACTCAGTGAGTTGTGCTGCGATATTGACCCGTTGATAACCCAGTAACAAACCATCGTTTAATTGTTGCAGTGTTTGCATCATGCATCTCTTTGCCTAAAATTGCCGACATAGTAATAGACAGCACTCACTGAGACAAATTTCTGACAAAAAAAAGACCACAGCAAAAGCAGTGGCCAAGACGGAAACTAAAAAACACAAATTGGGGTTGATAATTTTAGCGCCACTTCTCACACATAAAATAGCTGTTAGAAGTGGATTCCTACAAAATACGTTTAACTAACCTCTACTGAAGTTAATAACGCAAAAAACAACAAACAAAAAACAAAAACAAGGTTAAATCAATTCAGCTAACATAGCGCCGTCGTAGCTGACTAATTCAACGCCATCACGTATTTTTGCTACGTAATCAGGATTGGCAATAAATGGACGACCAATAGCCAGTAAATCAAACTTGTTCTCGCTAATCGCTGTGCTACCCGTTTCAGCAGTGTAGCTACCCACACCCACTAACGTACCGGTATAAACACTGCGCATATAAGCCGATATACTGCCACCTAAGTAATCAAACTGCATTGAGTCGTCAAAAATACCACCATGTAAAAAGGCTAAATTTCGTTTCGCCAACTCAGGTAATAAATAGTCAAAAACATCACGGTCGCGAGGATCTGCTGCCATATTGAAATAGGCGCCAGGAGAGACTCGAAGAGCGGTGCGATCTGCGCCAATTCTGGCAACCACAGCATCAACCACTTCTAAGGCAAAGCGAGACATGTTTTCTGGTGTTTGACCGTATTCGTCTACACGACGGTTGTTATCATAGTGTAAGAATTGGTCAATTAAATAGCCATTTGCACCATGAATTTCGACACCATCAAAGCCAGCATCAATTGCGTTTGCAGCGGCTTGGGAATAATCAGCTACTAATTGCTTAATATCGTCTACCGTGGCGGCCTTTGGGGTTTGATAAACCAATTCGCGCATTCTAGGCACAGTGCCTTCCACGACTTGTGCTGAAGAAGATAATACATCGCCACCACCAAAAAAGTGCGGGTGTGCAACACGGCCGGTATGCCAAAGCTGAGCAAAGATTTTACCGTTATTTTTGTGTACGGCATCGGTAACGACACGCCAGCCATCAATTTGAGCCGGGGTAAATAAACCTGGGGTATTTGGGTAGCCCTGGCCATCTGGACGAATAATTGTCGCTTCGCTGATAATAAGACCCGCTTCAGCTCGGCGTGCATAATAATCGGCAATCATCTGTGTCGGCACAAGGTCATCATCTGCCATACAACGCGTTAATGGTGCCATTAAAATCTTGTTTGATAATGTTAGGGTGTCGTTAAGTTTGTAAGGGGTAAATAAACTCGCCGTCATGTGATAATCTCCTTTCTTGAATATGCGTTCAAGATTAATCTTATTTGAATACACATTCAAGTAATTTTTGAATAGTCGAGCTATTTTAGTTAGACTAAACCGAAATGAGTTATCACGCTTTGTTGTTACCAGAAGTGACAGAATATGAGACATGCTGAATTTGATAGAGAAAAAGTATTAAGAGCAGCCATGAGTGCTTTTACGGTGAACGGTTATGCCAAAACCAGCATGCAGGATCTTACCAAAGCCACTGGCTTACATCCTGGGTCAATTTATTGTGCGTTTGACAATAAAAAAGGCTTACTGCTTGCAGCCATAGGTCAATATCAACAAGACAGAGGCCAGCAATTTCAGCAACTGTTTACTGATGAAAACTCGATAATAGACAACTTACGTCGATACTTGGATAGCATTTTACAGGAATGCTTAAGTTGCGATGCTAGCCAATCATGTTTATTAACTAAAACACTCAGTGAAATGGGCGAGCAAGATGACGATATTCGCCAAATGTCGGCCCAATGTTTAGCCACTTGGCATGGCTCATTAGTGCAAGTATTCGAACAAGTAAAAGCAAAAAAATTAATTCCTGCCGACAGCGACTGTGATTTTTTAGCCCAATATATGATGATGGGAATATATGGGATGCGCACCATCGCTCATACCAATCCTAGCAAAACGCTATTGCAGGCGTTAGCGGATAAACTGCTCGATGATTTACTACGATGTGATTAGCATTATTATTTCATGCTAAACAACATAAAACGTGCATAAAAAACACCAAAAAAGCATAAAAAAAAGACACACTCGGTGTCTTCTTGGTTATGTTAGCTTGATGACTACTATCTTTAGCTCACGACACGTTGTGAAAAAACACGTTCACCCAATGAGTTAAGTATTTTGCACTCGCCTTCTAATACCGCAATAATCGATTTACCTCGGCGAAACGACTCAGGGATAATTACGCGTCCACTGTGACTGACTTGCAGATCGGTCATCACAGCATTATGCATTTCTAAGCCAACAGGGGCTTCGTAATACAAAATAGTCACTGTCGGATTTGAAGTTTGACCTTCGGCAGATACAGATTTCATATTCGGACTCTCATTTCAACATACTGATTCAGTGTAGAAATGATATTGATAATGTCACTTATCAACACATCTCAGAGTAAAATGGATGAACCAATAGACTCTTTGTACTGAATTCATCCAGGGAGAGAAGTCCTTTCTCATTATTTTTATATTTTGGTTTTAAACAACCTTTTACAATTAAATCGTATTTTAGATTTATTATCGATGGTAGGCGTTTAAACATGAACTTAACACATTTGATGTGTAAATATGAATAGTGATAGCCTAAAAGTATGACGTGCTAGATCTAAATTCTATAATACCTATCGGGTTATCAAGCCTATTTATGTGAAATTTAGAACCAGCACCTAAACAGCACAACTTATTCCTGCTAGAATCGGTGACAATTTTTAGCCTTAAACATTTAATAAAACGAGATTAAGATGGGCAGAGCATATCAAAATAAAAAAGAGGACATGGCGAAAACCGCTGGCCAAAAGACACGTATTTACTCACGTTATGGTAAAGAGATTTATATTTGCGCTAAAGGTGGCGTTGACCCAGAGGGCAACTTAGCCCTACGTAGCTTGATCGCCCGCGCGAAGAAAGATCAAGTTCCGGCACACGTTATTGAACGTGCCATTGAAAAAGCACGTGGTGGTGGTGGTGAAGATTATGATACCGCCCGCTATGAAGGTTTTGGTCCTGGCGGATGTATGGTTATTGTTGACTGTTTAACTGACAACAGTAACCGCACATTTACTCAAGTTCGCCAAGCGTTTGTTAAAAATGATGCCAAGCTGGGCGGCCCTGGTACTGTTGGCCATATGTTCGAACATCAAGCAGTATTTGTGTTTGATGGTGATGATGATGAAGCCATTTTAGAACTGCTTATGATGGCTGACGTCGACGTTGCCGATGTAGAACTAGAAGATGGTATCATCAGCGTATTTGCGCCAGTATCAGAGTTTAATAATGCCCGCACTGTGTTAATTGAAGCCTTTCCTAAGATTGACTTTAAGGTAGAAAACTTAGCCTTTGTGCCACAAACCATGACTGAACTGACTGGTGAAGATATTGAAAATTTTGATAAGTTCTTAGCGGCTCTTGATGATTGTGATGACGTGCAACACGTGTATCACAATGCTGAGATTGATGAAGAATAAATCAAACTAGAACGAGAGACTATAAAAGCCTAGGAACTAGATCGCTTCGCTGCTAGATGCTATAAAATCTAAAGCATAGAGCCTAGTACGCTAGGCGGCTAGATCCTATAACAGAGATGACAAGCGCTGACAGTCGATGGCAAACCAAGAGCCTAGAACGCTGCTAGTACGCTACGCGGCTAGAGACTATAAAATCTTGGTAGCTAGCGATAACGAGCGATGACATCCGATAACAAGCCAAGTGCTAGACCGTTCTATCCGTGAGCGTAGCGTTCGCTTGTTATCGTTTCCTAGCAGGACGCAGTCCGCCCTAGCAGCGAAGCGATACTAGCAGGACGCAGTCCGCCCTAGCATCTAGCCTTCTTACCTTTACCGAATCAAACAAAAAAACGCAGCTTAAGCTGCGTTTTTTGGCGTCGTTTAATAAACGATTTTGGTTAGCGTAAGTCCATTTCTTGAACTTTTTCGTAGGCGATTTCAGGCGCAGTGACATCTGGTTTTTCATGTAAATCTGCTTTTAATTGGCCTTTACGATGCTTTAGTGCCGCATCTAATTTTCTAGCGGCGCTCGTAATAGCCGGATACATGACTAAATCAGTACCTTTAGCTGCAATGCTAGTTCCTTCATAGTTAGTTCTAATTTCAACATCATACTCACCATGCTCTTTAGCAATGATGATATCTAGCGAGATAAGCGTGGGAAAATGGTTAGCTATTTTAGCGAATTTTTCATCTACGTGTTGTTTGACAGTATCCGTAACATCAACATGGTGACCAGAAAGATTTATTTTCATAGATTGTCCTTAAAAGAATTTACTTGCCAAATTTATCGCGTGTTACAACTGCATGCTGACATAAATAGGCTTGTTGTACAAATGCAGGCTGACATATTTAGACATGGGACATGAGCTTTGTGTCACAAGTACTCAAGTCTACAAAGTGTTTTATATCTACTTGTGAACTTCAACTACTATGCCATTAATAAAAGTTGATTAAAACGTGCATGGGGTATATCAAACTGACCTAACCCTTACTTGATTAAACACCAGATTACTGATTAAGTATAGACACAATTTAGTGACAAAGGTTGCAACTTTTGGGTTGTTTACACAAGTGATTACAAACCAAACAAATAATTACTAAAAGCAGTTGTTTTATAAACAACTATACATTTTTTGCCTGTTAAGGCTTATATAAATGAAACCGAATTAATCATTAGAAAGGATAATTATGGCCACTAATCAACTCCAAATCGATATTATTTCAGACGTAATGTGCCCTTGGTGTATTGTCGGCTACCGTCGTCTTGAACAAGCACTAAGTCAATTTAATGATTTAGAGGTTAAAATACAGTGGCATCCGTTTGAACTTAACCCCACGATGGGGCCAGAAGGTCAACACTTAGGCGAACACATTGCTGAGAAATACGGTTCAACACCGGAGCAAAGTGCTCAAAATCGTCAACGATTAACCCAAATGGGTGCTGATTTAGGCTTTGAATTTAATTTTTCTGATTCATCACGCATTTACAACACGCTACTTGCCCACCAGCTGCTGTATTGGGCTGCAGAGTCAGGTAAGCAAACCGAATTAAAACTGGCTTTATTTAGCAGCTACTTTACTCAGCAGCAGAATCCCGATGACATTGAAGTCTTAATTAATATTGCCACGCAGGTTGGCTTAGATGCCGATGAAGCTAGAGTTGTACTCAGCGACAAGCGCTATGAAAAAGCCGTTAAAGAAGCAGAGCAACTTTGGATCAGTCGCGGGATTCAAGCTGTGCCAGTTATAGTGTTTAATCAGCAATATCTAGTGTCTGGGGCACAAGAACCCGCCACTATTGCTGAATTGATCACCAAGCTGACCACCGAAGAAGCTTAATTGGTTTACCTCACCTCAACTCGGGTTAAAAAATGGGGAGAATAAGCTAACATCGGAATAATTGATTATCTCAGTTTAAAACCCAAACTGAGTTTAGTGAGCCTCAGTGGGCAACTCATGGCGTTCACATAGACTGATTTATCTTTATAGCCCTATTTAAAGCCAAACTGTGGCTAAATAAACAAAACCAGCGCAAGCTGGTTTTTGTTTATTTAAAGAGATAGGCGTAGCCTCTTTGCCCTCGGTTTTAAAATTCGTGATATCAAACCGAACAGTAGCTTGCCTGTAGTGAATAGATGCCATTTTTATATCTGTTTTCTCGAGCGAGTCCATGGACATTCAGCTACGCTTGGTGTTGAATCAACAGATGTTAGTTATCGTTTAAGTCAGCATCTATAAACGGTATGTTAAATCGTTATAAATACCACTATTAGGTGGTTTTGGGAGTACAAAATGAGCTTTAAATTAACGGTGAATTGGCAATCTTCACCAAGTGAAGACGGTGAATTTAATCGCGACCATGAGGTGAAATTTGGCAGTGGACAAACGATCCAAGCCTCGTCGGCATCAGAATACAAAGGCAATGCAGACAAAGTTAACCCAGAAGAAAGCTTACTAGCAGCTTTGTCGTCGTGCCACATGTTGACCTTTTTAGCGATTGCCCATTTAAAGCGACTGCCAGTGACCCATTATGTTGATAATGCCACCGCTGATTTAGGTAAAAATGATGCCGGTAAAGTCGCCGTGGTCAAAATGACGCTTGAACCCAAAGTCACTTTTGCTGAAGGGATTGAAGTAGACCAAGAGACATTGGCAAAAATTCATGCCAAGGCCCATGCAAACTGCTTTATTGCCAATTCATTAGCGTGTGTAGTTGAGATAAAATAGCGCAAGCGTAATGGTTGCAATAGCTTCATATGCCCGCGCAACATAAGTACATTGAACCCATATCTACAAAAACCCCAAGTAATCACTTGGGGTTTTGTCAATAAGCTAATCATTATCGCGGTTTTATATCCGCAGCCGGCCCTATTTTAGGTAAAGGCTGACCTTGTAAAGGGTTGATCGGTTGTTGTACTAACTCATCTTTTAAATAGCTAATCGCCGCATTCAGCTGAGCGTCTTTACCGTTAAAAGTCGCATAAGGTAAATTATCAACCTCAATGTCGGGGTCAACCCCATGACCTTCGACGATCCAACGCCCATCAATGGCATATTGTGGATATTCTGCCACCCTCGCCATGCCATTATCGGTCACCGAATTACGCCCCGATAACCACACGCCAGCGCCGGCAGTTTGTTTACCAATAATCGGCGCGATGCTTAATGCTTTGATCCCAGCGGAAAAGGTTTCACCATCTGAGTAAGTCATTTGATCAGCCAACACCACTAAGTGACCTCTGAACGTTTGCTGCATATTGGCATTGGTGCTGCCGTGTGTTGGCTGCCAAAATGCCCATGCACGGCGCAATAGCTTTTCAATAATCCAACTGTCAATGTTGCCACCGCGATTTCGGCGCACATCAATAATTAACCCGTCTTTGTCGTAATTGGTATAAAACTCGCGGGCAAAACTTTCTACATCACCAGAGCCCATGGCATACAAATGTAAATAGCCAATGTTGCCATTGGAGGCTTTGGCGACTTTGTCGCCATTATGCTCTACCCAGTCCAGATAACGTAGTTTGGCATCGGTGCCAATATCGTGCGGCGTCACTACGGTATTAATGGCCGTTTTACCCCGCATCAGTCCCAGTAGCACTTGTTTATTGCCTTGGTTACGCAGCAATTGAGTCACATCGGCAATATTAGTCACTTTTTTACCGTTAATGGCGCGAATAATATCCTCTTCTTGGGCATCCACTTCAATACGCGCCAGCGGTGATGCAGACAATGGCAATTCGGCATCGGTTTGATAAATATGGCTAATAAGCACACCTTTATCGGTTTGAGTCAGCCTAGCACCTAATGCAGCTGCTTTGGCAGCATCCGCGTCTTGGGTAATATCACCGCCGCGCACTTGTGAATGTAACGAGTTAAGCTCGCCCATCATTTGCATAAAAATATCATTGAGCTCGTTGCGATCGGTTAACCTATCAACCAAAGGTTGGTACTTGGTTTTGGCGGCTTGCCAATCTACCCCACGCATTTTAGGGTCAAAAAACGAGTCACGGTGCATTAGCCATGCATCTTCAAAGATCTGCTGCCATTCTTGCGGTGGTGATATACTCAATTGCCATTGATCTGTACTGACTTTCGCTCGCGATACATCGCTTGGCAGTTTGTCGCCCGCATCCACAATCATGATGTTTTTAGGATCTGATTGCTTACGCAGCATTAATTTACTGCCATCTTTTGATAACGAATATTGGCCCACATCCTCGCTAAAGGTATCGACTTTAAGGTTTAGCGGATCAAACTTAATCAGTTTTAGCTCGCTGCTTTGTTCATTGCCATCAAGTAAATACAGTTTGTCTTTTGCCGCCGTTAAGCTTTGGTAATTACCCGCATCAACAGGCACTTGCCATAGGCGTTGGTTTAATCCATCCCAATCCACCTTGGTTCTACCGCCCATTTCCTGCTCTTTATCCGTTTTTTTAGCCTCTTTTTTGACAGTCAGTTCCGTTGGTTTTGCAAATGGGAATGACGCTTTAGCATCTAACGCTAAAGCAAATATTTGGGTCCGTTTGTCAAAAATAGGCCCCATATTGCGGTCGCCCCATGGCGAGCCAGGATTGGCTTTAAATTCGCGATTAGACAAGAAATACAACCATTTACCGTCGTGGCTAAAACTCGGTGAAAACGACTCGTATTTGTCTGTGGTTAAGGTTTGTGCTTTTGACTCGTTAATTGAATACAACACGATTTGTGGCCGCTGTTTACCAATTTCAGCTTTTGTCAGGGCAATAAACCGACTGTCACCAGACCATTTAATGTCTTGATAAGGACCAAGGCCTTCGCCATTTTTGATGATTTTCTGGTTATTGTCGCGAGTTAAATCCAGTAACCACACGTTGCCCATGTAATCGTCGGAGACCAAATAACGTCCATTAGGTGATAACGACAAGCTGGTACGCAAGGTGTTGCCATCTTTGGTTAACTGTTTGGCCCCAGCAGAGCCGTCTGCAGGATATTGCCAAATTTCTTGCTCTCCCGATGCATCGCTAATGCCATAAACCCATTTACCATCATCACTAAGCAGTGCATCGCGCACGCGGCTATTGGCTGATGAGTCTATTTGCACTAAGCGGCGGCCATCATTACTGGCAATAGCCACATGGCTACGGGCAGTAATTACCACGTTGTCGCCTTGATGGGCAAAGACGGTTGAGGTGGCGAAATCCATTGGGTCGTTAACCCATTGCTCGCGGCGATGGGCAAAGTCACTGGTGAGTTCGATATTTAACCTTGATTGGGCAAGATCGGCTAAGTTTAACAACTTGATATCGGCGCCCTGCTGGAACACAATGCGGCCATTATTAAGCTGGGCATCGCGCACCTGCCAATCGGTATATTGAGTGTGTTGTTTACTATCTTTGCCATCTAGGGTCATCGACCAAATATTGTCATTACCAGACTTATCACTGACAAAATAGACCCGTTGATTCCATAACATCGGCTGCTTAACAGAACCCTCATGGGCACTGGTTAACTGCTGTGCTTCTTGTTTACTACCCAGCTTATAACGCCAAATTTCACCTTTAGCGCCGCCGCGATAGACTTTGACATTATCGCCACTGACTTGCAGACCAAATTGAGTAAAGTAAACATACTCACCTTTGTCATCAATAGTGCCTTCTACGGCGTCAGCTAAGGGTAAGTCTGTGATGGTTAACGTTTGCGGGTTAACGGTTTTTAACACCCAAAAATTAGCGGGCCCAAAGGCATTGTCGGTGGAATATAACACCTCTCCTGATGCGGTCCAGCCTTGCAGGCGCACCCGGCTGTTTTCAAAACTTACCCGCTTAGCCACTCCGCCCTGAATAGGCATCACATACACTTCGGTTGCGCCTTCATAATTGGCGGTGTAAGCCACCCACTTGCCGTCTTTTGAAATAGTTGCGTCCATTTCTTCGGCGGCCAAACTGGTTAAGCGACTGGCTTTAGTTTGGTTGAGTTGGGTTATCCACAGATCGCCTTCGGCGGTAAACACTAAGGTTTGATCGTGCAATGCTGGGGCGCGGTAATAGCCTTGATTTGAGGCATTAGCCACGACTATTGATGAGCAAGCTAAAGTACCTAAAACCAACATACAATGCACAACGGAGCGACGAAGTTTCATGGTGAGGAGCGTCCTTATAAAGTCGATATCTAGAGTTAAATCAATATCAATTAACGTATTATATTTATCCGTTCACATTATCAGAGTTGTGGCTAATTTTGCAGCAAAAATATGTAACGAACCACAATTTGAAATAATAAACAGCTCAGCAGTAATTCAATTTGAGATAATAAACGGCTAAGCAGTGATCGCTTAGCCGTTAGTGTTTTAATGTCTCGTATTTCCCTTACTGCGAAGTCAGTTGCAGTACAATTTTATGGTATTGCTCATAAAGTGGGTGGGACGGATCAGATAGCTCAGGGAAGCGTTGATCTATGGTGATCATATAACGTTCAGCCTGAATCAGTTTATTGTCGGCCATTAGTGCTTGTAACCGAGCCAAGGCGACATCAGCAGTATCTAATTGAATGTCCCCTTTTAACGATCCATTAAATGACTGTTTCACTTGTAGTCCCTCCTTGGCATGGCTGCTTGAGTGCAGTTCTAGTACTTTCTTTTGTCCTTCTTCATTTACTTTGGCAGGTGTTGGCGCCGCACTCATTACCGCGGATGATTTATCTGCCATTTGAGATTCAACTGTTCCGTTGTTATCAGATGCTTCACTCATTGCTTCACGATTAACACGTTCGTTATTCATTGGCGCTGAACTCATCGATAATCCCTGAACGGCAATTGATTCTGCTGCTGCGGCATCTTCAACTGGTGACTCAGTTAGTTTAGGCACGTCCGATGTCGATTTGGCCTGCTTAAATGATGACTGCTGAGCAGGTACGCCTTGTTCAATATCAATTCCAACTTGTTTTTGCAGGCTTGGGGTTAACATAAACAATCCCGCCACCAGCAATACCGACGCCGCGCTTGAAAACACCCATGCATTGCGTTGCCACATTGATTTTTTAGGTGAACTGACTTTAGATACATTCGCATCCGAACGCGCTTTGGTTAATATGGCCTCATCCAGTTCAGCCGATGGTTGTTCCAGTGGTTTCTGGTGATAAGCATCTTTGATTTCTGTTTGTAATGCAGTGAACTCTGCATCATGATCTAATTGTTTATTCATAATGTTGTCTCCTGCCTTTGGGTAGCAATACATTGCTTAATACTCTGATAAGCATAACGAATACGGCTTTTGGTGGCTTCTAAGGTGACGTTGGCGATGTCGCTGATCATCGCAGCGGTCATGCCCATTTCGATGTTGAGTAAAAAAGCCTCTTTTTGCACTGGCGGCAGTTTGGCAATGCAATTTTTCATCATCTCAACTTGTTGCTGTTGCTGTACTTGTGGCTCAGGCGAGGCTTGATCATCTGCTTGTAGGCTATCCATGGTTTCACCTTCACCAAGCGGTGTCACCTTGTCGAGCGGCTTAACAGCACGCACATGGTCAATCAATAAGTTATGGGCAATTTTATATAACCAAGTGGTGAATTTGGCCGTGACTTGATATTGCCTCGCCGCATTAATCACCTTACCCCAGGTGTCTTGATACAAATCTTCGGCTAATTGTTGGTTATGTAATTGGTGAACAAAATAACGATACAAAGGCCCTTTGTGTTTAAGGTACAAGGCCTCGAACGCGCGGACGTCACCCGCTTGGTAGTCGAGCATCAGTTGCTCGTCACTTCCCACTTGGGGAATTAACGGCTCATCCTTAGGGTATATTGATGTTTGCACCATTTTATCCTTTTTGTGACGCATTTATTGGCTAACCGAACGAGTGTCTGGCTCAGTAATCATAAGCTGTCTCTCGAGTACACTTGCGGTTTTTAGCATTTGCACAAACTCATGGCGATAACCAAATCGGTCTTGGCCCATTGCAGACTGAGCAAGTACAATTAACTTAGCATAATCAGTATCGTGGACATAATTATTATGATTAAGCAATTGCCCAAACCCCGCGACTGCGGCGGCAAAGCGGAAATCATCGCTGGCTTGATGCAAATGAGTCAGCTGCTGATCGCGGCTAATGGGATAAGCGATTAATTGACTGTTTTGCTCGCCAATCGCTTTATAACGCAGCTTTAAATAAGCCACTTCATTTGCAATGTGTTGATGAACTTTAGCTTCATCAATTTGCGTCGATTCTGTGACAGCATAACGCAGCGGATCCACTAAACGATTTTGGCTATCGTTATAACGTATCTCGTACAGCGCGGTGACGGTATGACCCGCACCAATCTCGCCTGCATCAATAGCGTCGTTATTAAAGTCACTACGATTTAACAACCGGTTTTCGTAACCAATAAGTCGATACTCAGACACCACCGCCGGGTTAAATTCAATTTGCACTTTGACATCGTGGGCAATAGTTAACAGTGTGGCACTGAGTTGATCAACTAGCACTTTTCGCGCTTCATTTAAGGTATCGATAAACGCATATTGACCGTTAGCTTTATTTGATAATTGTTCCAGCAAATGGTCATTATAACTGGCAGTAGCAGAACCCAGACCAAAGCCAAGCGTAGATAAACCAATACCACTTTTACTTTGACTGGTGACAAAATCAACCAATTGCTGATGATCTGTCATCCCCAAGTTAAAGTCACCGTCGGTGGCCAAAATAACTCGGTTACTGCCGTTTTCGATAAAGTGCTTTTGCGCTAATTGATACGCTAACTGAATACCTTGGCTACCATTAGTGCCACCTTGTGCAGTTAACTGACTAAGGGCTGTTTTAATGGCGGTAAAGTCATTACCTGCAACACCGTCAAGCACCACACCGCTGGCACCGGCGTACACCACTATCGATACTTTATCTTGCGCCGATAATTGCTGACTCAGCATCAGCATGGCTTGTTTCAATAAAGGCAATTTATCAGCAGACGACATAGAGCCTGACACATCAAGCAGTAGCACTAAATTACTTGCACCAAGCTGGTCTGCTGCAACATCAAAACCTTTAATGCCAATGCGCAATAACTGAGTATCAGCATTATACGGTGAGGGTGCTAATTCAGTATTAACGCTAAAGGGCTGCTCAGTGGTTGTCGGTACTGGGTAGTCATAACTAAAGTAGTTCACTAACTCTTCTACCCTAACGGTATTCTTAACCGGCAGTTGGCCTTGATTGATTAATCTGCGGGTGGTGCTGTAACTGCCAGTATCAACATCGATTGAAAACGTCGATACCGGCGTTTCACCGGCAACCATATTGCCGTTTTGTACTAGCGACTCAAATTTGTCATTAGCATTAGGTGCTAATAACAAGCTGCGATCGCTTGCGCTGACATGCTGAGGACTCACAATACGCTGCGCCATTGACGCTGCCATGACTTTAGCGCTGCGATGCACCTCCTTTGATCCTTGGTATGCATCAGCCTGTGGCTCAGATGCCATCACTAAACCTGCTACCTCAGATAACTCGGGACGCGCTTGTGCAGAGAAATCCGTTTTACTCGCGGATTGAATTTTAGAAGCGGGCTGACTTTGTTTCGCACTGTCTTTGGACTCTTGCGCACAACCACTGACAATAATCGCGCTAATGACTATGGCTAATGCACTGCGAGTGAGTTGCTTATTGACATCGTTCATGGTTTTTCCCTCATCTATCGACTTGTTATTCATATTGGTTACGTCAACAAAGTGACCTTGCATACAGCTAATAACGAGCGAAATAGGTAAAAGGGTTACAAAAAGAATTCTTTACTCCATTATTCATCAATGTTCGATACGAACTTGTGGTGAATATAAAATGTGTTTAAGTAGTTTTCGTATTTAGAAACTGAGTGTTAGCCTCAAGAAACACTGAAATGCAGCCAACAGAGCACGGCTTATGCTATTATTTAGCACCTTTTTTATCGCCTTAATATTGACGTTAATCGCCCGCGGTTCCTACTGAGCGAATTAGCCAAATATACTAATAGAATAAGTACGTTAAGGAGTTAACATGCAAGCCCTAGTTGCTGTTGTAATGGGTTCTAAAAGTGATTGGCCTACAATGGAAGCCGCCGCTGAAATTATGGATAAGTTACAAGTGCCTTATCATGTTGAAGTCGTTTCAGCCCACAGAACACCAGACAAGCTAATGGAATTTGCACGTTCTGCTGCAGATAAAGGCTATAAAGTCATTATTGGTGGTGCAGGCGGAGCAGCCCATTTACCTGGCATGATAGCCTCTAAAACCCGCTTGCCTGTATTGGGTGTCCCAGTGCAAAGCAAGGCCTTATCTGGCATGGACAGTTTATTGTCGATTGTACAAATGCCTAAAGGGATTGCCGTTGGCACCTTAGCCATTGGTACTGCCGGCGCGTTTAACGCAGGTTTATTAGCCAGCCAAATTTTGGCGATTAGCGATGCCGCTTTAGCTGAGCGTTTAGAAGCATTTCGTGATGAGCAAACTCGCGCGATCCTTGATAATCCCGATCCGAGAGAAGACTAATGACCTTGCCAAAAAATCTATGGGTATTGGGCGATGGTCAATTAGGTGCCATGCTCAGTCATGCAGGCCAACCGCTAGGTATTAATGTGCGTCCGGTTGATATTATGACACCATCAGATGTGCAGTTACCGCTTGAAGCTGACGACATCATTACCGCCGAACGCGAACAATGGCCAGAGTCACAGCTGAGTTTACAACTCAGCCAACACCCACATTTTATTAATGGCCCAGTATTTGGTCGTTTAGCTGATCGTTTTAGCCAAAAAAGTCTGCTCGATGAATTAGCTGTCGCCACATCGCCTTGGCAGTTAGTTAATGACAATACCACCACGCAAACACTGCATAATGCCTATGGTGAACGGGTATTATTAAAACGTCGCACCGGCGGTTATGACGGTAAAGGCCAACATTGGCTCAAGCAGGCAGAAGCGACAACCATCCCTGCCGATTGGCGCAATGAAGCCATCGCCGAACAAGCGATTAACTTTGATGAAGAAGTGTCGTTAGTGGGTGTGCGCACCCAAGACGGGCGCTGTTTATTTTATCCGTTGGCGTTAAACCTACATCAAGACGGTATTTTAATGGCATCGATTGCGCCATTAACTCGCTTAGCACCTTTGCAGGCCGAAGCTGAAGACATGCTCAGTAAGGTGATGCATGACCTTGAATATGTGGGCGTGATGGCGATGGAGTGTTTCCGTGTTGGTGAACACTTAATGGTCAATGAGTTAGCCCCTAGAGTGCACAACTCGGGCCATTGGACTCAAGCGGGTTGTCACATAAACCAGTTTGAATTGCACTTACGTGCCTTATGCAATTTACCTTTGCATCAGCCACAAGTGAACTTTCAATGTGTGATGGTTAACCTGATTGGGATTGATAAAGACGATAGATGGTTAAGCCTGCCAAATGCTGAACTGTTTTGGTACAACAAAGAAGTTCGCGTGGGCCGTAAAGTGGGTCACTTGAATCTGTCTGTGCATAATAAAGCGATGTTAGATGACAGCATTAGCCAACTAAAAGCTTGGATGCCACAGCAATATCAAGCACCGCTGGATTGGATTTTGGCCGAATTTATCAAATAGGTTTATCACATAAAGTTGCCAATAAGTACGTTAAATAACAAAAAAGGAGCCTAGGCTCCTTTTTTGTTATTTAACGTATGGGTTAACCAAAAAACACTCGCCATAACCATGACGAATCTAAATTTTCTTTACATTGATGATATTGCGCCGCGTAGGTTTTTGAACGTTTATCCACTTTATTGGCTACTGGCGTTAACCATTTTTTGGCTTTATAACTGCCGCGTTTATAACCGCCCCAACCTTCGTGATAATTTAAGTATTGGTTTTTAGCGTCCCACTTAGACACGCCATTAATTTTATGGGTTTTGTAAATAAACCAGCCCATAAAGTCCATCGCATCGTCAAAATCACTGCGGCTAGACCAACTATTACCGGTTTCTCGAACGTAATCATCCCAGGTCATGGTTTTAGCTTGCGCGTAACCATAGGCGTCACTGGCACGGCCGGTGGGAATAAAACCTAAAAAGTATTGCATTGGTGGTGCAGCATTATGTTTGAATGAACTTTCTTGATACATCATGGCTAAGGGGACATGAACTGGCACGCCCCATTTTTCACGCGTATTGACTGCAGCGTCATACCACGAGCGATGTTCTTTAAAAATAGCACACAGGTCATCTGGCTCTTGCGGTGGCGACGTGGCGCATCCCGTTAATGACAGTAATACCGTTGCGCTAACTACGCCTAAAAAACACTTCATAACACCTCTGCCAGTATCTAAGATATTGATTCTTGGCTTAGTTTTACATCAATTAAAAACCAATGCAATTATCCTTAGGAAACAACCATTATTTCAACAATGCGCCTCAAACTGAAAAAACTGAGCGGCTCTGATTGAGCACATAATTAATGGAATTGGTATTACCGTTTCATTTCACATTGATGCGATTCTGTTTGCCATACAACAGGCTGCCAATACAATGAATTTTGGCCTATATAGATTTTGTCGGTATTGAATTTGGCGCCAATATGATAACGCTGATCGGCTGCAACATTGACCGTAAATACTTTCACCTTACGAGCAGACAATAACACTTTTAATTCAGGTGAGTTGATCAGTTCAGCAACAGTAAACTTATGCTCACCTGGCGATAATAAATAATTGGGTCTTGAAATAACCGCAACATCATCTAAGTGAGTCACCACTACACGGTATAAATTGGCACTGTTGTCGGGCGCTAAGTAGCTCGATACTGTGCCACATTGAACCATTTCATCTGGCGATGAAGCACAGCCATTTAGGGCTAATGCCGCTACCGCGACAACCAGCACTCGCCAAGATGAAAAAAACTGCATGATTATTTCGCCTCGAAAGTGCCCGCAGGAACCACATCACAAAAATAGTTTTCTAAGAAAGTGGTAAAATTATCTTGTGGTTGAGCCTCTAGACTTTGCTGTTCAAGTAAAGAGAGTTTGGCCTCATTTTTATAGGTTTGCTCAATATCATGGCTTAATGGGTAATGACTTAAAAACTGATGATAATCATCGGCCAATTGCTTAACCCACACACTGTGATCTGTGCCCTTAACAACGACCTCTTGCATCACCTTGCCTGATAACGTTTTATCAGGATCATCAATCGCTTCAGCCCATGTGCTTAACGCGTCTTGGTAAGCATGGCTAGCATCACCATCGAGTAACTTCGCGAGAGTCGCTAATTGTTCAAATAGCTCGTGCATCCATTGCGTTAAGCTAATGGCCTTAGCATTACGCTGTAATTCAAGTCCAGGCTTGCGCCCTTCTAATACAACGGCTTTCAGGTTAGCACCAATTTCAGCTTCACCGACCGCGTCGGTGTCTTCAGATGGCGACAATAAGCAGTACAATAAAAATAGATCCAGAAAACGCACTTGAGTGGCATCGATCCCAACCGGGCTAAATGGATTGACATCTAAAGCGCGCACTTCAATATACTCAACGCCTGCACGCGATAGGGCCTGCGAAGGTTTTTCACCTTTTTGGGCAACACGTTTAGCGCGAATAGGTGCATAAAACTCATTTTCAATCTGCAAAATATTACTGTTTAACTGACGAAATTCACCATCAACATTGACACCAATTTGCTCAAACTGTTTCGATGGCATTTTAATTGCGGCGCCCACGCCCTCAAGATAATCAGGCAATGAGTTATAGCTAATATTGAGCGTATCTTGTTCTTTGTTGGTATAACCTAAATCACTCATGCGCAATGATGTTGCATAAGGAAGATATAAGGTGCCTTTACCGGTTTTTTCAAACTCAAAATCGACGTCTTGATCTTTTATAAATGAGCTACATAATGCCGGTGTTGAGCCAAATAAATACGGTAATACCCATACTAAACGGCGGTAATTACGGATCAGTCCAAAATAAGATTCAGAAATGAAGTCTTCAAAATTAATACTTTTGCTACAACAAGCGCTGCCATTGCCGTTAGCAATTTTGTCGTCATATAGACGTTGCCATAAATCTTGCGAAACAGAGAAATTAAAATGAACCCCGGAAATAATCTGCATTAACGCACCATAACGATGGGTTAATCCTTTACGATATAAGGTTTTCATTTTACCGTTATTGGAGGTTCCATAACGTGCTACAGGGATATCACTTACTTTACCTACATAGCATGGCATGCTAACAGGCCAGAGTTTTTGACCGTTTAAGTTACGCACACTGTAAGCATGTGTTTGGGTTAACCCCTCTAATAATTCATCAATGCTATGACAAACTGGCGTAATAAATTCTAATAGGGACTCGCTATAATCGGTAGTAATACGCGAATGCGTCAGCGCAGAACCGAGCGATTTTGGATGTTCATCTTGTGCTAAATGACCATTTTCATCAATACGCAATGCTTCACGCTCAATTCCACGTAACATGCCCAATAAAGACTCACGGCCTTGAGTGTCGCTTAAGTGTTCGACTTTTTCATTGAAAGACTTCAATTTACTACTCTCTTTTATGGATTCGCATTGCGAGTAAACAGCTAGACCTGATGATAAACGAGATGATTAGTGATACGCGAAAAAAATGTAACTAAGTATAAATCAACTTGTTTATAGGTCTTAAATTAAAAATGGCAACACTCTCTGTCACCCTTGATGGAGCCTTAAACATTATCTTTTATTTAGCGGATAACCGACACAAAATGATATTACGATTAAAGCACACCAATTAGCTCAACCTATTATATACCCAAGTCACTTCAACATGCTCGTTTCAGTACTCCTGTAGGATAACAGAACAGGGCAGTGATTGAAGACAATGGTGACGCCTTACCGAGAGCGTCGCTTCGCGACTGATAGGTTCTAGGAACTCGCAAGCTCGCCAGAGGGCGGTGCTTCGCTCCTTCTAGGTGCTAGGTTTTAGGTCCTAGATTCTAGAAGCGTAGCGTCCTCGAAGACCGCAGGTTGTCCTAGCAGCCGCAGGCGCTCTATTCCTAGACCCTAGTAGGACGCAGTCCGCCTAGAACCTAGCAGCGAAGCGTATATGTCCTGTATATATGGTTAACACTAGCGTATTTCAAGGCTAGTGTTAACCTTCGTAGTAACAAGTGTTCAACTAGTCGACAAGTGTCACCATTTCAATCTGATACCCCAGCGCTTTTAGTTGAGGTTCAACGATGGATTTATCACCGACAACTAACATCACCATCGTATTGATATCTAATAATTTACTGGCAAGTTTATTTAACTCATCCGTCGAAATGGTTTTAACAATTTCATCTTGCTGAGCGGTAAAGTTTCTATCTAACTGATAGCGCTGGATCATCCTTAAAAAACCGGCTTTTTGATACGGAGTTTCGTATTCTAACGCTTGGCTTTGCGCAATCGAACTGCGCATAAAGGCACTTTCTTCGTCGGTCATACCTGATGCTTGGTAAGCATTAATTTCGTTGACAAACTCAGCCAACGCTAAGCCGGTCACATCGCTTCTGACGCTGGCATTGGCAATAAACTGACCCGAATCTTCAGCACCACTAAATTGAGTGCGAGCGCCATAAGTGTAACCTTTATCTTCACGTAGATTAAGATTGATACGGCTGTTAAATGCTCCCCCTAATGGATAGTTCATCAAATAAGCCTTAAAGTAATCACCCGTTGTGTCGTAAGGTAACGACACTTGGCCAATATCAATGACCGACTGAGCGGCTCCCGGTTTATCAATCAAATAAATGGTGTTTTTATGGTGTGTTGGCAGTGCAGGTAATGCGGCAACCTGAGTCGCCTCGCCTTGCCATTCATTAAACATCGACAATTTTGGCATGATCTGTTGCTGATTTAAGTCTGACACCACCACCATTTGAGCATTACCGGCACGATATTGCTGCTGATAAAATTGCTTCACATCAGCCAGTGTTAATGCCGATATTGAGGTTATGGTGCCATCACTGCTGATCCCCATTGGGCTATCGGCACCGTATAGCAATTTTGAAAAGCCACTGCGAGCAAGATAGTTCGCATCGGACATTTGATGTTGCAAGCCTTGCAACTGCTGCTGCTTCAGTCTTTCAAAATCTGCCGCCACAAAACCTGGGCTAAATAAGCGCTCTTTAACGATGGCAAGCGTGGCATCAAGATTTTCGGTCAAACTTGATACTTTAATGTAACTCTGTGAATTACTCGCGCCAAAGCTAATTGACGAACCCAGAAGATCAAGCGCGCCAGCCAGTGCTTCACTGCTGCGTTGCGCACTTGACTCATTAAGCATGGACGCAGTTAACTCGGCCAGACCCGCCTGATTGATGGGTGCTAAGCGATGACCGCCATCTAAATAAATAAGCAATTCGACCGTTGGGGTTTCATCACTTTCGGTGCCCATGACGTTAATGCCATTGGCGAGTTGACTGTCCCACAATTGTGGCACGGTCAATAACGGTGCGGCGGCAGACGACGGCATTTTATTACGATCAAATGAGGATTTAGCTAAGGTAATATCGGTTAATCCCGTTACCGCATCTTGTGCTATTGGCAAGGTACTAGGCTCGAAATTATCAGCATGGGCAATCAATTGCGTTTGCCCTTCTGGCACCACACTCATCACTACCATTGGCTTATTTTTAATGTAGGTATTAAACACGCGCATCACATCGGCTTGGGTCACATTGGCATAACGGGCTAAATCTGATGCCACCATGTCCGGTTTGCCAAAAAAGGTTTGATTGGAGGCAAGTGTTGATACTTTTCCGGCCACGCTTTGCATCCCAAAAATAGTCGACGCTTCGAACTGCACTTTGACTTTCTGTAAGTCGTCGTCGGTAACACCGCGTTGTTCAAACTCAGCGATGGTTTGATTAATTTTGATTTCAAGTTCAGCAAGACTGCCGCCTTTAGCGGGGTTCGCCACTGCGTAGAGTGATAGCTGGCAGGTGAGCTCTTGGCAAGGATGGCTCACCGCAGCTTGTACCGCATAGCCATCTTTGACTAAGTTTTTATAAATAAGCGAGGTTTTGCCGCCACCGAGAATATTGGCCAGTAGATCTAATGGCGCTTCATCTTTGTGCTGCACGTAAACCGTTGGGAAACCTATATAAATCAGCGGCAAATGTACTTTGTCTTCCATTGAGATATAACGAGTTTTATCCAATGTCACCATGGTTTTAGCTTCAGGCTTAACCGCAGGTCCTGCTGGGATTTCACCAAAATACTTATTTACCCATGTCAGCGTTTGCATTTCATTAAAGTCACCACCAATGGTTAAGGTGGCATTGTTAGGCCCATACCAACGTTGGAAGAAATGCTTCACGTCATCAACCGTGGCGCGATTTAAATCGTCTGGCCAACCAATAACAGGCCAAGAGTACGGATGCCCCGCAGGATAAAATGCTTGGTTAAAACGCTCATTCAATCGCCCATATGGACGGTTATCAATCCGCTGTGCGCGTTCATTTTTAACGGTTTCTCGCTGTACTTCGAATTTTTCGCTCGTGAGTGCGGGTAAGAAAAAGCCCATACGATCTGACTCTAACCAGAGCATTTTTTCTAATTGGTTACTCGGCACCGTTTCAAAGTAATTGGTTCTGTCGGTATTGGTGCTACCGTTCAATGTTCCGCCGGCTTCAGTAACAACTTTAAAATGCTGTTCGTCACCAACATGTTGCGATCCTTGGAACATCATGTGTTCAAATAGATGGGCAAAACCACTGCGGCCGGCTAATTCACGCGCCGATCCCACATGGTAGGTTACATCGACATGAACTAAAGGATCAGACTTGTCTTGATGTAAAATAACGGTTAAGCCATTGGCTAACTGATATTTTTTATAGGGAATATTGACTTGATTTTCGGACGCAGTGGCCGTTTCAATTAAGCTCACGCCTTGGGGTAAACTCGGTGATTTGTGGGCGTCATATGCACAACCACTCAATGCCGCACTGATAGCTGCAGCGAATATCCATTGATTTACATTTAGTTTCAAAATCGACTCCTTTCTTATTACAACAAACATAACCACAGTTGCAGAAATGACAAAATATCAGTACTCAACCATATACATAACCAAGAATACGATGACGCTGTAACGTAATAGCTTACCGATAAACATCAACAATGAAGCAGGCACAATGGGCATTTTCAGCCACCCAGCCAGTAAACATAACAAATCACCGATTATCGGTAACCAAGACAATAGTAAGGCCCACAGACCATATTTTTCAATCCATGCCAGTGCATAGCGATATTGACGTCGTTGAATATCTTGTGGGTTTTTGGCTAATCGCCCTGCACGACCAAGGCCATAGCTGGTTATCGCCCCCAGCGTATTCCCTATGCTGGCCAGTATCAATAATTCAAGCCATGATGATGGTGTTTGATTCAATAATCCTACGAGTAACACTTCAGAGCCGCCAGGCAATAAGGTTGCGGCAAAAAAAGCGCCGCTGAACATCAACCACAAACTGGTCATTGATAACCCTTTTTACTAGTGTTCATATTCATTTAACGAACCCATTCATAGTGTTTTCATCATACTGACGAAGTGACAACATCACTATTTGTCGATGAATTTGCCCAGCCGATATCTTAACGTTAATCTGCTCAGAGTAAATGCGTAACAACATGATAGCTAGGGCCGATTGCTCTTTTGGGGCAACAATTTGTTCGCAAAAAAAATGATTAACACTTTGGATGAATATGATGTGGCGCAAATATTAGCGACAAAGACGCTTGTTTACCCATAAACTCACCTGTTTGGCAAATACTGCGAGCAGCATTGGTGGTTTTTTTCTACTGCGTTATCACTTATTCATCTACAACAACTCAACCTCATCAACTCTGCCTCATTAACTCTGCCTCATTAACTCTGCCTGTAGAAAATTGCCGCAAACTACCACAAAAAATCATCTTCAAAGATCAACAGGCTCTCATCAAATGGTGACAACATCCATTACCTCAAAGCTTCATTTTGTGCCACGCCATTTAGGTGCATTGGCCCGTTATAGCTTAATCAGTTAATGATTAGTAAAAAAACGTAAAGTTATAATAACAAAGTTAATTATTCATATAAGTTATAATAACAAAGTTAGTTATTCATCTAAGTTATAATAAAATAACGTTGTTTGTCATTCGTTCAGTTCATACAATGCAGTTAATATTTATTAACCTTATCAGGTTGATTAGCGAACGGTTGAGTATAAACACCATCTATCGCCTTCAACAAGCTAGACAGTAATACAGCACCATATCGCCATCGAAAGGTTTAGCTTTTAGTAATTAATCACTCATTAGTGAACGTAATGAGTCAAGCACAACGACGTTGTCTAGTCAGATTTAGTGACGTCATAATGACATAATTTGGAACTTTCATGATATTGAAAACGCTCAATCGCATCCCTTTTTGGCAGAAAGTCATTGCTGGTTTTGTTTTGGGGACGCTCACAGGCGTCGGCTTAGGTGAATCAGCCGTGATGTTAAAACCGCTTGGCGATTTGTTCATTAGTGCCATTAAAATGCTGGTCGCTCCTTTGGTATTTTGCGCCATAGTGGTCAGTATTACTTCGCTGGGTTCGCAAGGTAATTTAAAACGCTTAAGCTTTAAAACCTTAGCCATGTTTATGTTTACTGGCACGATAGCTTCATTTATTGGGTTAACGGTTGGCAGTCTTATGGACATGGGCGGTAACCTCGCGTTAGCCACTTCTGAAGTGCGTGAACGAGATATCCCTGGCTTCGCACAAGTGCTGCTTAACATGATCCCTGTTAATCCATTTGCCTCTTTAGCTGACGGCAATGTATTGCAAATCATCGTTTTTGCCGCTTTGGTTGGTATCGCCATTAATACTGTTGGTGAGAAAGCTGCCCCCTTAAAAAATGCCATCGAAGCCGGTGCTGAAGTGATGTTCCAATTAACACGTATGGTGTTAAAGCTAACGCCAATTGGTGTATTTGGCTTAATGGCATGGGTTGTGGGCGAGTATGGGTTAAGCACGTTATTGCCTTTAGGTAAGTTTATTCTCGCGATTTATATTGCCGCCTTAATACACATAGTGTTTGTTTATGGCGGATTAGTGAAATTTGCTGCTGGTCTTAGTCCGTTGAAGTTTTTCCGCAAAGCCATACCAGCACAAATTGTCGCCTTTAGTACCGCATCAAGTTTTGGAACCTTGCCAGCAAGTACTCGCTGTACTGAGGCTATGGGAGTGTCAAAACGTTACAGTGCTTTTGTGTTGCCATTAGGTGCAACCATGAATATGGACGGTTGTGGCGGAATTTACCCTGCCATTGCGGCCATTTTTATTGCTCAAATTTATGGCATCTCGCTCGATATGACTGACTATATGTTGATTGCGGTAACCGCAACGGTCGCGTCTATCGGAACCGCGGGTGTACCGGGTAGCGCGATGGTAATGTTAACAGTGACATTAGGCGTTATTGGTTTACCACTTGAAGGTATTGCCTTTATCGCAGCCATTGACCGTATTGTTGATATGATCCGCACTGCAACCAATATCACTGGCGATATGATGACCGCGGTTGTGATAGGTAAAAGTGAAGGCCAGCTTGATGTTGAACAGTTTTACTCTGACGAAACACCGGTGCAACAACCAGCCGTTTCGTGATGTTTCGCGCTAATAGCGTCAAATAGTAATAAAAAAGCGAGTATCTATTGATACTCGCTTTTTTACAAAATAGTACGCTTATCGTTTATTGATGATTAGAATTTAGCGTTTGCCCACAACCACACTTTATCGGTATCGACTTTACCAGCGCCGGCATCGCCCGCTGAGTAAGCGGCGTATTTAACGCCTACGGTATAATGTTTATCAATAGGTAAACTAAATACCGCATCTACTTCGTTACCTAAATCATTAACAGTGGCACTTGACTCGTCAGCTTCAAAATCATGATAAACCAGCGCCCATTTGCCGCCCACTAAGCTACCACCGACTGACACATAAGTATCGGCCAAGCCTTGCTTGGGTGTGGCTAAGAATTGATCTGACCAACCATTAAATGCGTGCAAAGTGGCCAGTGGCGTCGCAAAACCGTACTCGCTATTGTCAGAACCGAGTAATTCATAACCTACTTTAAAGGTTAAACCGCTAACACCTACACCGATTTCTCCTAGCATATAATCTGCAGAATATGAGGTTGTTGCCTTGTCAGCATCTTGAGTGGCATATTCTAGGGTATAAAGTAGTTTAATTTTATCGAGATTTTTGGCACCAGCAAAGCGAACACCATAGGTGTCAATACCATTGTCAATGTTAGTATCTTCTTCGAGTAAATAGCCATAAGCGCTAAGCTTACCCAAACCTAAATTGTATGATGCATTGATGATGTGATCTTTTGAATCAATGTCTTTAATGTCAGCAAAAATACGGTTGCGTTTGTAGAGGTAGCCATAATCAATGCTAAAGTCATTAATACCATATTGCAGGGTGACAGCATCGAATGTTTGGCGATCTTGACGCCAGCCGACATGGCCTAAGAAACGCATGTTATCAAGTGCTATCACTTGGCGACCCACTTTGGCTTTAAAGCCACTGCGTTTGTATTGTAAGAACGCTTGGTCTAATTCAGTGGTTTCAGGGTCTGCAATCACTGAGTAATCAGTATTATTGCCAATGGCGTCGTTGTAATCATTTACCCCAGCCACACTGCGAGAGTCTTCAAACTCAACCAAAGCGCTTAATCCATAATACTCGGCCGTCGCAAAGGTTAAGCGGGTACGCAAGGTCAATGCATCGGCATCTTTCAATGCATTTTCTTGATCGACCGATTCATAGCGTAAATTTAAATTCGCGTTTACGGTACCTTGAGTGACAGCATCGGCAACCGAAGTAACTTTGACGTCTGCGGCATTGGCGCTTCCCATGGCCAATAACACCGAACAGGTTAATGCTGATAAAGCCCATTTTTTAGCTGCAGTAGAATTGTGGCAAGCCTTATCTGCAACTTGACTAGCAAGCAGTTTGTTATTCATCTTACATCCCTAATTGTTATTTTGAGTTAAGTTAAGTTAAGTTACCGGTAAGTTAAATATACGTAAAATATATGACTATCAAGTTAACTGGTATTAACTTTAGCGGCTTCACGAATCCATTTCCGTGATTTATCCTGCATTTTAGATGCTTGTTTGCCTAGATATTGACCCTAATTCAAAATTTGCGACTTTTGACCGGTAAAATTAACGGCCTGTCGAACTAATAGTATTTTAGGCTGATGTTATCTTGGTAATAAAACTATTAACAAAAACGGTAACTTAGATACCTATAAAGAGGTATACGGATAAGCTTTCTGCTAAAAATGGACTTTAGTATGTGTTATCTTTCGATTTGTGACACCCAATATGATGGACATACAAATAAGCTAAAATACCAATATTCAGGGTGAGTCAGTGAACACTTCTTAAACTGATATAGTGCGTTTAATGAACCGACAGTACTCTTAACATATTCGTAACCTAGTCGGTTTGTTGTTTTTATTTGCAGGTTAAGAGTAGCATTTAAAAAGTAACCGTTTGGGCAATTTCTTCTTACCAATATAGTTTGTAAAACATACCGCCTTGCTGTTTATCTTTGACACCTATGTGATAAAGACTAATGCTAGGGCAAACAATTCTTTCACAACCATAACGCCACGATTGCTCGGTATTAAAAGTTAACTATGCCCATATAAATCCAATAGCAGTATCTACTTTACCTTTGAGATAAAAACAAAAAAGCCAATGCTGGCGCATTGGCTTTTCAACTCAATCGATAACGTTTAGCCTAACACTGCCAACAATACGCCGGCGGCAACGGCACTACCCAACACACCGGCAACGTTAGGGCCCATGGCGTGCATTAACAAGAAGTTTTGGTTGTTAGACTCCAATCCCACTTTATTCACCACACGGGCTGCCATTGGCACAGCAGAAACACCTGCAGCACCAATAAGCGGATTGATTTTCCCCCCAGTAAGCTTACTCATTAATTTAGCCATCAATACACCAGAAGCGGTACCAATACTAAATGCGACCGCGCCAAGGATTAAAATACCGAGGGTTTCGATACGCAGAAATTGATCAGCTGATAATTTAGAGCCGACAGCAAGACCTAAAAAGATCGTCACAATGTTGATTAACTCATTTTGAGCCGTTTTCGATAAACGGTCTACCACGCCTGATTCGCGCATTAAATTACCCAAACAGAACATGCCGATTAATGGCGTTGCTGCAGGTAAAAATAAAATGGTTAATCCTAGTACCATCAATGGAAAAATAATTTTTTCCATTTTGCTGACTTCACGCAATTGCTCCATTTTGATTTCACGTTCAGCTTTGGTGGTCAGTAGCCTCATGATAGGAGGCTGAATTAACGGCACGAGCGCCATGTAGGAATAGGCCGCAACCGCAATGGCACCTAACAATTCAGGCGCCAGTTTGGAGGCTAAGAAAATCGCTGTAGGACCATCGGCACCTCCAATAATGGCAATGGCAGCGGCATCTTGCATACTAAACTCAAAACCAGGCACCCAATTTAGGGCAATGGCACCCAGTAGTGTCGCAAAAATGCCAAATTGTGCCGCAGCACCAAGTAATAAGGTTTTAGGGTTGGCAATTAATGCCCCAAAGTCAGTTAATGCACCTACCCCCATAAAAATGAGCAATGGGAATACACCGGTTTCGATCCCTACATGATAGGCGTAGAACAGCAAACCACCTTCATCGGTAAAGCCAGCGTTTGGGATGTTGGCTAATATAGCGCCAAATCCAATGGGTAATAATAATAGTGGTTCAAAACCTTTAATTATTGCTAAAAATAGCAATAAACAACCAACCGCCATCATCAGTAGTTGACCACCACTAAAGTTGGCGACACCCGTTTCGCCCCAAAAGGCCAATAATCCTTCCATTTAGACCTCTTATGTTAGTGATAACAATGTAGAACCTACGGTTACACTGTCACCCTGCTTAACCGCTAACTGAATGACTACACCATCTTCTTGGGCACGAATTTCAGTTTCCATTTTCATCGCTTCAAGGATAATGATCACTTCACCGGCTTTGACTGCATGACCATTATCGACTAACACTTTAAAAATATTCCCCGATAAGGGTGCCGCCATGGTGCACTTAATCTCACCCGTAGTGGCTGAGGCCGCTGGTGCTGGCGTTGTAGCAACCGGCGCGGCTGAGGTGGGTGCAATATGGCTGATATCACCACCTTCACTCACTTCCACCACAAAACGTTGCCCTTCGACATTAACCGTATAAGTTGCTGGGCCACTATCGGTGTTAACTTGAAGATCATCGGCACTTGGAACAGGTTCAAAGGCATCGGGGTTGCCACGATTCTTAAGAAACTGTAGACCAATTTGGTTAAACAGCGCATAAGTCATCACGTCATCGTCAACATCAGCTGCTAAGGTGAAACCTTGCTCCGCAGACTTTTGAGCTAACTCTGCACGCAACTTGTCCAATTCAGGTGCAATCAAATCTGCCGGACGACAGGTAATGGCTTGTTCACCTTTAAGTACTCGAGCTTGAAGTTCGGCATTCACAGGTGCTGGCGTGGCGCCATATTCGCCTTTCAATACCCCTTCGGTTTCTTTGGTCATCGACTTGTAACGCTCGCCCATTAGTACGTTAATGACCGATTGCGAACCGACAATTTGCGATGTGGGCGTTACCAGCGGAGGAAAACCTAAGTCCTCGCGCACCCGTGGGATTTCGTCCAGCACCGCATCCATTTTGTCTGCTGCGCCCTGCTCTTTAAGCTGACTTTCCATGTTGGTTAACATGCCGCCAGGCACTTGAGCACGTAAAATTCGTGAATCTATCCCTTTTAACGTACCTTCAAAACGCACATATTTTTTACGCACCTCACGAAAGTAAGCGGCGATCTCTTCGAGCAGCACCATATCGTAACCGGTTGCTCTGTCAGTATCTTCAACCATGGCCACTAATGTTTCTGTCGCGCTGTGACCATAGGTTTGGCTCATCGATGAAATAGCGGTATCCAATACGTCTACGCCCGCTTCAATCGCTTTCTGATAGGTCGCAGTACTGAGGCCAGTCGTCGCATGACAATGCATAGATATCATTAAGTCGGTTTGCGACTTTAAACGACTGATAAGCTCATAGGCTTGCATAGGCTTAAGTAAACCGGCCATATCCTTAATGCATAATGAATCGGCGCCCATATCCTCAAGACGCTTGGCCATATCAACCCATGTATCAATGGTATGAACAGGACTTGTGGTAAAAGAAATAGTCCCTTGGGCATGACCACCGACATTTTTAACTGCTTTAACTGCCGTTTCTAAATTACGTACATCATTCATGGCATCAAAAATACGAAAAACATCCACGCCATTAGCATGCGCCCGTTCGACAAAACGAGTGACGACATCATCGGCATAATGGCGATAACCTAATAGATTTTGGCCTCGAAGCAGCATTTGCTGTGGTGTATTAGGCATGGCTTTTTTCAATTCGCGAATACGATCCCATGGATCTTCGCCTAAATAACGAATGCATGAATCAAATGTAGCGCCGCCCCATGACTCGAGTGACCAAAAACCCACTTTGTCTAATAGCGGCGCGATGGGTAGCATATCGTCGATACGTAAACGGGTTGCCAGTAATGATTGGTGTGCGTCACGCAGAGCGACATCGGTTAATGCTAATGGCTTGATCATAATGACTCCAAATTTATTTTGCGCGGTATTGATGTATCGCTGAGGTAATTGCGGCAATCAGCTTAGGATCTAAGCCGGTATGTCCCGGTGCACAAGGTGTTGCTGGCACTGGTGTAGCTGTCGCTGTCGCTTCTGGTGCAGGAAAAAGCTTGGCAATAATGCCAATAGCGATGATTAAGATGCTCAAAAAAATAAACACTAAGCCCATGCCCATTACCATGATGCCTAGTGCATCGGATAACTGCTCTGATATCGATGTCATGTATTCTCACTTTGTCTGTTAAACATCAAACAATTGCGTTGACTATTATGTACCGTCCCCAATGCGCGGTCACGGTGCAAAGTCACAAACTTGCACCAAGACAACAACCGCTTAACGACAACATAAAAAACTTAAACTATTTAGGAAAGCATAAATATTCAAGCTCTACGCTTATTCAATGACGTTATATTTCATGGTAAAAACAGCAAACTGAGGCTGTAAACCCAAATTCTGCCACGAAATATAAACAATTTATAACAAAAATGCTATCTTTTTGTAAATTGGTCTTACCAAATAAGTAACATTCAATAATGTCGACTAAATAAAATTCAATAAATAAGTCAAAAAAATACTAAATCTGCAATAGAATTGGCAATAACACCTTTAAATTGATAAAACCATAATTCAATCATAAGTATACTTATACTTTGTTGATTTAACACCTTGATAAAATAAATGATTAGTTATGATATGGATAACAAGTGAATAAAGATGTAAATATCACCTTTAATTTGATAAAGAGGTTACGGTTAAATGAGAAAAGGCTGTTAAAATTAACAAAAAAAAAGCCCCACATTAATGCAGGGCTTTTTTATTATGGTGCGCGTGGGAGGAGTCGAACCTCCGACCGCCTGGTTCGTAGCCAGGTACTCTATCCAGCTGAGCTACACGCGCAAAATCAGTACAAGATGCCATTCATAAATATTGCTATAGTCAGCACTTTAACAATACTCACTCTACTTAATGAATGGCGGAGAGGGAGGGATTCGAACCCTCGATGGGATTTAAAGCCCATACTCCCTTAGCAGGGGAGCGCCTTCGGC
>NZ_JBEOPO010000050.1:0-32819 GCF_040310145.1 Shewanella sp. S1-49-MNA-CIBAN-0167
GGCAGTTTTAACAAAACTCAACAGCACTGGAAAAAGAACAAAGGCAAATACCTGTTCAACGCCTTTAATATCGCCAACGTCTGGCGTGCGCGCTTGCTGGAGTATTTGGCAAAACTAAATCTCACACTGCCAACCTCACTGCCCAAAAAGTGGGTGGTAGACTGCCAGCATGTGGGCAAAGGCTTGCCTGCGTTGCAGTATCTATCACGCTATCTTTATCGTGGTGTACTGCCCGACAAAAGCATCGTCAGTCATGTCGAGGGTCAAGTGGGTTTCGAGTATGAAGACAGCCAAAACAAATCGAAGAAAGTCCGTACTCTACCCGCCACAGAATTTCTCTGGTTAATACTGCAACACGTATTGCCGAAGGGATTAAGACGAGTAAGAGACTATGGATTGCTCAGAGGCAATGCCAAAAAGCTCAGGCAACAAATACAGCTTATGCTAGCAGTTGCAGGGGCAATGTTTCCAATCATTCCCGAGATAAAGCGCAGGTTAGCAACGCGCAGTTGCCCCTGCTGTCAGCAACCAATGCGTTTTATGGGCATAGTGAAACGACCGACAAACTTACGGCTCATAACCTAACGCTGGAAAATAATAAGGATAATGGCTTAATGAATACGATGAAGAGAGATAATTTAAGATACTGAAAATATAGCGTTAAAACAATTAGCCGAGAGGCTAAGGTAGCTTGCTGACTACAGAAAATTAGCACGATAACTATCACATCAAACAGCGCGTTTTCTCGAGCTGTTATTTACATAATAAAGAGTCACTCTCAGGTGTTCGGGCTTGTTCAACACTTGGGATAAGGACGCGGCTTCGCGCGGCCTATCCTTATTAGTTAAGCAGTCATTCTTACGCCGCAGAAACGGCAAAAACAATGGCAGAACCTACACAGAAAATGACAAAAGCGATTAAAAAAAAATCAACTGATATGCAAAAGGTCAATATCAATAATGCCAGTGTTGAGGAATTACAAGCCCTCAAAGGTATTGGTCAAGCGAAAGCAAAAGCGATAGTTGATTATCGAACCAAAAATGGCAAATTCACCGATTTACAACAGTTAACCATGGTGACAGGTATTGGCGATAAGCTAGTGAGCCAGAATACCGAGAATATGAGTTTCTAAACGAGACTGTTATTAAAAATTAGAATTAAAACTAAAACGGAAGCAATTGCTTCCGTTTTTTTTCGACGCTGCATTACTTACTGAGCATTTAACGCTTGGCCATTTGTGTCGATAGAGCCATTGCCCATCAAAAATAAATAACTAGGCATAATTTCTTGTGCTGTTTTTAGGGTTTTTGGATCTTCACCAGGATAAGCCTTTGCCCGCATTTCAGTGCGAGTTGCGCCAGGATTAATACTATTAACTCGTACCGAAGTGTTATCACACTCATCGGCTAATACTTGCATCATTCCTTCGGTGGCAAATTTAGAAAAAGCATAAGGTCCCCAATAAGCTCGACCTTTACGGCCAACACCGCTTGAAGTAAACACAATTGAAGCATGCTCGGCTTTACGCATTATAGGCAATAATGACTTGGTCATGATGGCTTGAGCCGTGACATTAACCTTTAAAATGGTTTCAAGAGAGGTTAAATCAATATGCTCAAATGGGCCTAATGCTCCCAGTTGAGATGCGTTATGCAATAAACCATCTAAATGACCAAACTGCTCAGCAATGGTGTCTGCCATATCAATATAATTCTGTTCAGTCGCGCCTTTCATATCTAAAGGCACAATGGCAGGCTTTGGATAACCCGCATTGACAATTTCATCGTATACGTTTTCGAGTTTTTTGACGGTCTTACCGAGTAAAATTACCGTTGCGCCGTGTTTGGCAAATTCGATTGATGCTGCACGACCAATCCCGTCTCCAGCGCCCGTAACTAAGATTGTTTTGTTATTGAGTAAATCTTTTGCAGCTTGATATTCCAACATGATTGATTATTTCCTCTTAGCGCAATCGCCCGTCAAATCTAGTACCGGATAAAAAATAAACGACCGTTTGAAACAAATGATTAATAATTGTATGCCAATAGGTCATACGTATGTAACAAACTTGTAGCTAACTCAATAATTTTACGTTAACTTGAGAATAGTTAAGGACTAACATAAGTCCTTATGGTCGCATGATTGGACTTATTGTGACTAGTTTTTGGGAAAAAAAAATTATTAAAACAAGATTTGGGGAAAAAAGATGAAAAGACTCATTTTGGGTGTTGCAATAACATCTGCTCTTGGCTTAACAGCATGTGGTGGTGACAGTTTTAACGAAGCCGTAGCGAATGCTGAGCCGTTAGTGCCTGTTTCACATATGCAGTTTGATCCTGCTAATAGCCTAGTACCATTACCAAACGATTTACTTTTTAGTGGCACAACCGATGGCACATTATCTATCCCTGGCGAGGCCAGCGGTAACTATACTGATCCTCAAATCGCATTAGGTGCATTAGATGGCTGGTCAACTAGCTCACCTATTACGGTTACTGTTGAACTTGCTAATGATTTACAGGGCAATGCGTTAACGTTGGATGCAGCCTCTGTGTTTCAACCGGGTGCGGTGCGTATGTTCGAAGCGACGGTGGGCGGAGCATTATCAAGTGATGCTGAGTGTCAATCAGCACCTTCAGTTTCTGCCTGTAAAGTGGGTGAAGAGCTTCAATTTGGCGTTGACTTTGTATCAAAAGCATCAGGCAATAAAGTTGCCATCGTACCGCTTAAACCATTAAAAGCTGGCCAGTCTTATATCTACGTGACTACCGATCTTATTCAAGATTCGTTAGGCCGTGGTATTGCTCCGTCTACTACATATGGTCTGTTAAAGTTAGATTTTGAAACTCAGCAGCTTGAAACAGAACAACAAAAAATGCTCCAGTATCTCGTTAACAGTTATGAGAAAGGCGTTGCTGCAACACATGGCGTTGACCCTGAGTCGATTAGTTTTTCAGGCTTATTTACCACTCAGTCCGTAGCTGATGTGTATGAAACCACTAAATTATTGATGGCGTCTAACCCAGCCTATATGCCTGCATTTGCAGAAGCGATAACGCCAACGGGATACACTGTTGCTCAGGCTGCGGGATTAACTGTAGAAGACGGTGCAGCATATGTTGTTGCTGACATGGCCGATCTTTACACCGCAAAAATTAAGCTGCCTATTTACGGTGATTGTTCATCTGCAACTTGTACTATTCCAATCATCGATGGTGCCCCAACAGCCCCCAATGGTCGCTGGTTTGCTCAAGGCGACAGCCCGGTATCAGTATTATTAGCACTACAGGCCGGTACATTAAGCCAAGCTAATTATTTTGCCCAAGCATCTGACAACGGTGTTGACCCTCAAGCAGCGTTGAGCAACCCAGCACTGCTTGCAGGTAAGCAGTGGAAACTTGACGATGGTACTGCAGCTGACACCACTAAACATTTAACTAAGTTTAATCCTATTCCGGCTATCCAAGGTTATGAAACTGTTGCCGTTCAAATTACCTTACCCAATGCGGCTAAGCTTGCCGCATTTACTGCTGCTCAAGGGGGTACGTTTGTACCACCAACCAGTGGTTGGCCAACAACGATTGCACTGCATGGTTTAGGCGGTGGTAAAGAAATGGCGCTTGCTTATGCCGGCACTTACGCTGCTGCTGGTGTTGCCACTATCGCGATAGATATGCCATTACACGGTGCCCGCTCATTTGATTTAGACAAAGACGGCATTTATGAAATATCTGCTACAGATCCTTCATTTGGTCCGGTAGTGGGTACACCTGATGCGTTTACCAATGGTAACCCATTAGTGTTTGTCAATATTTCAAGCACACTGACAGTACGTGACAATTTCCGTCAAGCAACCTTAGACCATTTAGGTTTAAGATTATTATTGACTGGAATGGCGCAACAACTCGCTGCGGCAAGTCAACCTCAAGTATTTGATGTATCTAAAATGAGTGCTCAAGGTTTGAGTTTAGGAGGCATTGTGGGTACCACATTCTCAACCTATGCGAGTACCGGATTAGTTAATCCTATGACGGGTGATGCTTTACCTAACGCTTATGCAATTAATGCAGCATCGTTAGTGGCGCCATCGGGTGGTTTAGCGGGTGCTTTTGCTGGATCTGCGGCGTTTGGGCCAGTGTTGTTTAGTAACATTACTGCCTCTAGCACTTTCATGGATCTTGTGACGGCGGCTAATACAGCAGGTTATGAGCCTGGTACCCCAGAATACGCAGCATTAGTGCAGGCGGTTTATGCTGGCTTTATTCCTACCTTTGCGTTTGCAGTGCAAACGGCTATTGATTCAGCAGACCCGATTAACCATGGTGAGAAATTAGCGTCTACCGGTTTACCTGTGCACCTGATCGAGATTGTCGGTGATGGTGCTGGTAATTTACCAGACCAAACCTTACCTAATAGTGTTGAAGGTTTCCCATTGTCGGGTACTGAACCATTAATAGCTTCGTTAAGCCTAGATTGTGTTGATACAACAACGCCTGGTTCTGGTGCGGTACGTTTTTCTAAAGGTCATCACAGTTCGATTGTGAGTCCTGGTGAGACACCTGCAACAGATGGTATGGCAATGCAAGCTACTGTTGAAATGCAGTCTCAAGTAGCAGGTTTTGCAAAAACAGCTGGTTTAGGACAAGCGACGATTGTTGTGAATAATAGTGATGTGATCCAAAGTTGTAACTAATGCTTACTAATTAGTATGTAATATCTTAAAAAACCCAGCAATTAGCTGGGTTTTTTATTGTCTACTTATTGGTTATTGCTGTTAAAATACCGCAGATTGTCATCCCTGTATGGAGCGAAATTTGGAATTTTTATATGAATACGGCCTGTTTTTAGCAAAAGCGGTAACAATTGTTGTCGCTATTTTAGCGGTAGTAATATTTGTACTGGCTAGCAGCATGAAAAACAAATCTGATAAAGGTGAGTTAAGACTGACTGATATTTCAGATGAGCTGCTGCAACTTAAGCACCAGTTAAAAGAAGAGTTACTGCCTAAAAAGCAATTTAAAGCCTATGAAAAGCAAGTGAAAGCAGACGAAAAAGCCGCTGAAAAACAAGCTTTAACCAAAGGCAAAGTGTTCGTTATTGATTTTAAAGGCAGTATTGATGCCAATGAAGTCGCGTCATTACGTGAAGAAGTCACCGCTATTCTAACCATTGCTGATAAAGATGACCAAGTGTTGGTGAATGTTGAAAGTGGTGGCGGTATGGTTCATGGATATGGTCTAGCTTCAAGCCAATTAGATCGCTTGCGTCAAGCTAATATTCTGTTGTCTATCTGCGTGGATAAAGTGGCGGCGAGTGGGGGTTACATGATGGCGTGTGTGGCAAACAAGGTGTATGCCGCTCCTTTTGCGATTGTCGGTTCTATTGGCGTAGTGGCACAGGTTCCTAACTTTAATCGCTTGCTTAAAAAGCATGATATTGACTATGAGCAGCACACTGCCGGTGACTTTAAGCGTACCTTAACCATTTTTGGTGAGAATACCGATGAAGGCAGAGCTAAGTTCCAACAAGAACTCGAAGAAACTCATGTATTATTTAAAGAGTTTGTTGGCCGTTACCGTCCCAATATGGACATTGCCAAAGTGGCAACAGGCGAACATTGGTATGGACAACAAGCCATTGATTTAGGGTTAATTGATGAAGTATCTACCAGTGATGATGTGATTTTAACTTTAGTTAAGACCCATCAAGTGATCAAAATAAAGTATCAAATGAAGAAAAAGCTGGCTGATAAAATTGCCCATGGTGCATCATTATCAGTAAATACCGTGATGAATCGTTTAGCTGAGCGTAACCAGTCGGTGTAGCATTACATTGTGAGTGATTGGATAGATCAAAAAACGACAGCTCATGCTGTCGTTTTTTTATGCTAGAAAAACCTCAATATGATTAGGCTTTGTAACTGATGTGTTGATGAAAACGTAAAATAACATCTGCATGTTCTTTATCGATGTCTAGCTCATTAGTAAAGAGACGTAAAGCGTCTTCTACTTGGTTCATGAAGCGGCCATAACCTTCGTCTGTTTCATCACTTTTACCCGCTACAATGACAAACCGGAAAGCATCTACAAGCTTATTGGCATCCCAGTGGCAAATAGGTTCAGGTGATTCAGTGTGAGGGTCAAACCCGATCATCTGAAACTCGTTGGTGCTGGTTAATTGCTCATACTTACTGTTACGTACAAGTGGCAACTTACCGTTAGCAACAACAGCAACACGATTTAACTGCTTACTGCTTGTCGCTTTGAAAAACTTATCGCATAAATTTTTATACAGACTTGAAAAATCAGTTGTATCATTTGCAAGCAATTGCTTTTTGATACGACGCTCAACCGGAATGTTAATGGTGACATAATTAAGCGTGCTCACATCGTCTGGTAGCTCGCAGTGACGACGATGATAGCGGCTGTCTACTGCGCGTAATTTATAGCCGTATGTTTCTTTGAGCCCCTTGGATTTTGCAAAAAAGTCATATGAAAGATGCTGGTGGTCACGCACTTTAATCGGTACATCTTTGACGGGTAATAACGGTTTTAACTCAGCAATAAATTTTTGCACATGAGAATGGAATTCAGCTGAATGGCTACGAAGATCTTTACCTGTGGCTAAAAATACAATTCTGAGCTTTCTGGCTCGAAAACCTGCAACGCTGTGCAAACTGTTTGCTTCATGATGGGCTGGATTATAGAAAAAACGTAATTGCTCTTCTGAGTTTAAGCAATAGGCTTCGTTGTGGAAGCGTACCATAGGTAATTTGTCGGTGGTGACAACGTGGACGTTGTACAATTCTTGCTTTTCAGCTAATTGATAAACTAATTTACTGAATTCATCGTAACAATTTTCTAAATTACTGTATGCGTTAAGATATTCATCGGTTAACGGGAAACCAATGGTAATGTATTGATTTTTACGTGTTGCGGTTGGCAAGTATACTTTTTTTTGACGACTGACGGACATATTATTTCCTTATTGCCTTAGTTGTTGTCTAAAGTTTATCGTTATTTATTTATTGTTATTTATTCACTGTTAATTATTCATGGTTATCTAATGTGCTAGCTGTGCTCATTTTAAACATTGGAGCTTAAATTAAAATGACTTTCGATCACTTTATTAAAAAAAAATTAACATTTTGAGCTAAAGTCAAACAAACTGAGCGATTTACTCTACTAGTGCCTGAGTGATCCAAGGTAACATCCACTGCGTAATCATCGGTTGAGCCTGTTCATTAGGATGAATGCCGTCGCGTTGCATTAATGTTTTATCGATGGCGATATCTTGCATAAAAAACGGTATCAGCTTAATCGCGTATTCTTCGGCTAATTGATGGTAAGTCTGAGTAAAAGAGCTGGTATATCGGGGACCGTAATTGGGTGGCACCATGATTTCAGTCAGTAAGACTTTGGCGCCATGTTGCTGGGATAGGTTAATGATTTTTGTAAGATTTGATTTCAATTTATCGGGTGGAAAACCACGCAGGCCATCATTGCCTCCTAACGCAATTATAATTAGATCGGGTTGGCTTGACCCCAGTAAACTCGGGAGTCTACGTAATCCACCCGCGGTGGTTTCACCACTCACCGAACCGTTAATAATGTGGGCGTTTGGCAGTTCATCACGGAGTAATTGTACCCAGCCTTGGTTTTCTGCCATACCATAGCCTGCACTTAAACTATCACCTAATATCAGAATCGTGGCAGCATAGGTTGGTGCGCACATCATTATCACTAAAAGCACGCTAGTAAGTACGCGTTTAAGTGACGAATATAAGAAGGATTGTATGTCTAATAATATCGATCGAAATATCAGTGCCATTACTGTAACTAACCTCAATAAAACTGTCGTGACCCAAGAGGGAGAGTTGACTATCCTCAACGGCATTAATATAGAAGTCAAGCAAGGAGACAGTATAGCCATTTTGGGACCATCAGGTTCAGGTAAGTCGACACTATTGGGATTACTTGCGGCGTTAGATACGCCTACCTCAGGTGAAATTGTATTAGATGGCGTAGCATTATCAGGCTTAAATGAAGAGCAAAAAGCTGCGCTACGGAAACAAAAAGTCAGTTTTATCTTTCAGTCATTTATGTTGGTCGATACGTTAACGGCCCTAGAAAACGTGATGTTACCTGCTGAGCTTGCTGGGGTGAAAGATGCCAACCAAAAAGCCCAATCGATGCTCGACCGAGTCGGTTTATCTCATCGATTAAATCATTTACCCAAACAATTGTCCGGTGGGGAGCAGCAACGTGTCGCCATCGCACGGGCGTTTATTTGTGAACCCAAAGTCCTGTTTGCAGATGAACCGACAGGTAATTTAGACAGTGTTAACGGTGATAAAATCGCTGATATGTTATTTGCCCTCAATCAAGAGAGTGATACTACGCTTGTGCTGGTGACCCATGATTTACATTTGGCCAAACGTTGTGCTCGGCAATTAGTGATGGAAAATGGTCATTTGTCAGAACCCTATTTAGATACCAGTGTGACCGAACATAAGCATTCACAGCCTTTAGCGGAGGTTAATTAATGGAATGGCAAATTGCGTGGCGATTGTTTAAACGAGAACTGGCTCAAGGGCAGTTAATGCTTATTGTATTGGCCATTACGTTAGCGGTGTTATCAGTAACGGGCCTTGCGCGGGTGAGTGAGCGTTTACAAGTGGCCATTAATGGCGAAGCCGCTAACTTTATTGCCGCCGATCGTATTATTGATTCGCCGGTTGAACTTGACCCACAATTGCTGACACTGGCAGATAAAATAGGCCTGGCTCACGTCACGAACATGCAATTTAACTCGATGGTATATTCGGGCAATAAGTTTCAGTTAGTCACGGTAAAAGCGGTAGGTGATGGTTATCCGTTAAAAGGCGATATAGAGCTGAGTAACGGTATCACTAGAGCACTGCCACAAACGGGTCAAGCTTGGTATGAAAACCGTTTAGGTGGTTTGCTTGGCTTCCCACAAACCATTGAATTGGGCAATAGTGAGTTATCGCTTACAGAAGAGATTAGCCGTTTACCTGATGCTGGCTTTAATCCGTTTGCCTCCTCGCCGGTGTTACTTATCCGTTTAGATGATGTGGCGGCAACCGGCATTATCCAACCGGGCAGCAGGGTGACTTATTTATACCAATTTACCGGTAATGCTGAACAACTAGTGGCGTTTGAACAGCAAGCCAAACCTCTACTGAATAACAGCCAGCGCTGGGTGGATGTGCAATCGGGAGATTCTCCTATTGCCTCAGCAGTGCAGCGTGCTGAGCGCTTTCTGTTGCTCGCCAGTCTACTCGGCATTGCTTTAGCGTGTGCCGCGATTGGCATAGCCGCCCAGCGTTATTGTCAGCGTCATTATGACGTAGTGGCCATGCTAAAAACCTTTGGTGCTTCGGGTCAGCAAATTCGAGTATTATTTGGACTGCATTTGTCGTTAGTCACACTACTGGGTATTGTCCTTGGTTTGCTGGGCGGGGTATTGCTCGACCTTGGGATTACCGCTTTTTTACCGGCCGAAATCGCCGCTTACTCACCCCCGTATTTCCGCCCCATATTATTAGGGGTTAGCACGGGATTGATCAGCGCATTTATGTTTTCCGCATATCCATTAATGCGTTTATTGGCCATTCCGCCGTTAAGGGTATTGCAACGTCAATTAGAAGGCTTGCAGCTAGGCATGTGGTTGCATCTGTTATTAAGCTTGGCTGCGATGGCCTTGTTGGGTTATTTATATTCAAGAAGTTTAGCGTTGACCATGACGGTGGTACTCGCGGTGATGTTGTTGGGAGTCTTATTGAGTGTGCTGGGGTTTGTGATGATCCGCTTTGGTCATGGCATTGGCATGAAAACCACTAATCCTTTTCAATTGGCTTTAGCCGGACTTCGTCGTCGTGCGCGGCAAAACGCAGTACAGTTGGTTGGTTTTAGCAGTGCACTGGTATTGCTGTTAACCATATTAGCGTTGCGCCAAGATTTACTCAATGAATGGCAGAAACAGTTACCTGAAAATGCCCCCAATTACTTTTTAGTCAATATAGCGCCAGAAGATGCTAAGCCACTTGATGACTTTTTAACCCTCAATCATATTAAAGCAACCGATATTTATCCTGTGGTTCGTGGGCGACTGACTCACATTAACGACGAGGAATTGATTTCAGGTAAGCAGGCAGAGAACGGTGTTGAAGGGCGTGTGGGTATTTCACGCGAACTTAATTTAACCTATCGTGAAACCTTACCGCCGAATAATACCTTACTCGAAGGCGCATTTAACCTCGCTGGCGATGATGTGTCGGTCGAGTCTGGTGTGGCAGATCGACTCGGCATTGTAATGGGGGATACACTAACTTACCTCATCGATAATCAATCATTTTCGGTTAAGGTTGCCAGTATCAGGCAAGTGCATTGGGAAACCTTACAACCCAATTTCTTCATGATCTTCACCCCTGAAGCACTCGCGCCGTTTGCTTATACTTCTATGGCAAGCTTTCATCTAAATGATGCGCAATTGGCGGCCGATGGAAGCCTGCTTAGCGCAAATCAAGTGGTATTGCAGTTAATTCAACAATTCCCCACGGTATCGATTATCGATGTCGGAGCGATTGTTCGGCAGTTACGGCAAATCATTGAGCAAGTGTCATTGTCGTTGTCTTTGGTGTTGGTATTAGTGTTACTGGCCAGTGCTTTGGTGTTGGTTGCGCAAACGGAGGCGGGAATGGCGACTCGGCAGCGAGAGCTCGCCGTGTTGCGTACTTTTGGCGCCTCCGGTTGGCTGCTACGCGCTTCAACGGGATTTGAGTTTGCCATACTCGGTGCTATTGCTGGCTTGTTGGCGGTGATTGTGGCCGAGTTTGCCTTGTTTATGTTAAAAACCCAAGTGTTTGATCTGGTGGTTTATATGCATTGGCCATGGTGGGTATTAGCCCCTGTTGCGGGGGCGGCAATTGTGTCGATATTAGGTATTTGGCGCTGTAGGCAATTACTCAATATGTCCTGTAGTGACATGCTCAAAGCCGGTTAGGTTGGCACCAAAAAAGGAGATGATGATTCATCTCCTTTTTTACTTCGTTAGTCGGGTTACTTTTTTTGTCTTGGTTTGTATTGTGTAGGACAATAACCTCTATCAATGCCTAGAGGACGTAATTTAAGGTGTTTGGTTTTACGGCCACTGACACGTGATCGCCATAACTTAAAACTATTAGGTTTAAGCGCTAGGCGCATCAGTTTGATCACATTGGACTCGCTTAAGCCGTAAAGGTGTTCAATGGCTTCAAATGGGGTTCGGTCTTCCCAAGCCATTTCAATAATTCTTGAGGTATCTTGAGGTGGTAGCATTGCTTTTCAACGTCTTGATTGGGTTTGCAGACTAATACGTTAGTCGATTCAGTTTAGATTAGTGCGTTAAGGTAAATGTGCGACAGAAAATTAGCCTTGAGCCAATTTTTTTATTCACCGTGGAAAGGTTGATGCGCCTTGACCGATTTGGGTGTAAAAGTGCTGAATTATCTTTGCAACAAGGCGTGTGCTGTATTCATCAAGCAAAGGTCTGCTTTAATGAGCTTGTGGTATTAGATGGGGCAACTCAAGTTTATGAAAATAATCATATTAAATTGGATGGCAATAAGCTGACCTGCCGGCCTTTTCGATATTAATGGTCAATAAGTCTGCTAATGCCCTTTGTTCTAATGTCGATGGCGTATATTCGACATTTTTTTCTTTAGTGGATATTGAGCGATTATCACAATGACATATTGCTGGGCGGTTAGATGCAGATACTACCGGCTTAGTACTTATTACCGATGACGCTCGTTGGACCTCAATATTACCTTACCCTCCAAGCTGTGTTGCAAAGTATACCGGGTCACATTAGCTTCGGATTATTAATCAGGCAAGCACTTGTTTAACCACTTAATCGTTTTTAAGTTGGCTTGATGTATAATTACGTTATATTGATTAGATCTCGGTGCCGATCACAGGGAGTGTAGTGGTTAATTTCGTGATAAAACAGTGTAAAGAGCTGAATGATTTATGACTTAGTCCACCATGATACTTAGTTTTAGGGGCAAATATTGTCAATGGAACATAAAACACCACTCTCATATCATTTTAAAGACAAACATATATGGTTTGACATGACCATGTTGGCGGCTTTGTTTGTGGTGGCGGCCTACGTTCCGCTATTAAAAATTGTTCCTTTAGTTGCCTGTCTAGAGTTATTCAGCTTTTTTAGTTTTCACTTACTAGCAAAGCGAAGTCGCTTCCAGTTACAGGGCTTTCTGGGGGGATTTATTTCCAGCACGGCAGTTTTTTTACAAATATTGAATGATAAAAAATTTGCAACAACAAGTGAACGTGACTTGCTACTGACATTGTTGTTTGCCTTATGTTCTATGTTACTGGAATGCCTATTTATTATCTTTTTTTTGGCAGATCAATTACCTTTTACTTTTTATATCCCCTTTGTCACGCAATTATTGTTTTTTATTACGGCGATTATATATGTGCAGATTCAATCCAATTTACTTTTTTTAAGCAAGCAATCAGGACAACCTACAGTTGATATTGAGCTATTAATTGATCATCCGATAAATTGGAAAAATGTTGCTAAGCTATCTATTTTTATCCTCGGACTTGTTTACGCCATGCATTTTATAGGCAGTGAACTTGGTCTCTCGCGAGAGATCAGTACTTTGCTTGTGTCATTTTTTGAAGCTCATGCCATTCTTGTATCTGTGATGACCGAATGGTCTATGAATCCACAGGATATTGATTTAATGAATTTATTGTTGTTAATTTTACTCGGTAACACCATCAGTAAATCGTACTTGGTATTTAAAGGAAGCAATTTTTCTCACAAAGGGTTTTTTATTGCAATGATGTTTATGGGGTTTGCGTTAAGTGTCGGTGTTACATTTATTGACGCTTTTTTACTTGAGTAATGTGTTTGCTATTACCCCTAATAATACAAACAGCACTTGACGTCTGTGGCATAATCCCCTCAAGTAGCCAATAAAAAATGATTATCCCACGTTAAGGTTATTTATGCGTCTTGATCGATTTATTTGTAAAAGTACTGAGTTATTAAGGTATGACGCGATCCAACTAATTCATAGTGGTGAGGTGTTGGTTAATGGTGTGGTTGTTAGGAATGAAGCTGTTCAGGTTCATGAAAATAATGAAGTTAGCTTAAACGGTCAAAAGCTTGCAGCTCGAGCTTTTCGTTATATGTTAATCAATAAACCAGCCAATACTCTTTGTTCGAATGTCGATGGTGTCTATCCGTCGTTATTTTCGTTAATTGACGTCGAACGCCCATCTGAGTTGCACATTGCCGGACGATTAGATGCCGACACAACCGGATTAGTGCTTATTACCGATGATGGTCGTTGGACATTTGCTATCACATCTCCGTCTGGACAATGCCATAAAGTTTACCGGGTTAAATTAGCTAAGCCGATAGCCGCAAATGCTTGTGAGTCTTTTTTACAAGGCATTGCTTTGCAAGGGGAACAAGAGCTGACATTACCGGCGCATTTGCTCATTATCACACCTCAAGAAGTATTGCTGACTTTAACGGAAGGCAAGTTTCATCAAGTAAAGCGTATGTTTGCTGCTATTGGTAATAAAGTGTTGTCTCTTCATCGTGAAAGTATTGGTGCTGTGAGTGCCGATGTAGCAGCAGGGGAGTGGCGTTATTTAACCGATGTGGAAATTCGCTCATTTGGTGATAAATGACTCTGCAGTCATATTACGCCTCTGCCAGATAATCTGTATCCCCACCAAGCGATTGCATAACCATCAGTTATTATCTGAATTCGGGTGTAAACCATTCCAGATTTACCCGCTAAATTATCAAAAATAAATCTTAACAGACTAAATATGCCACTGCTTAGGCTAAGATCCTATAATCAAATAAGGTGCGATTAATAGATAATTTTATGAGTTTGTTGATAGATTTATCCCAGTAGATATTTACAGATCTCGATTAGAATACCTTAACTAGTCGCTTTTTTATTGACCCCCCCATCATCGCAAGTGTTTTTGATAATATAAAATTATTAAAATAATACTAATTGAAAATTTAACGCTACAAAAAATAATAGCTATACTTTCTTTATTGAAACTAACCACCCAATAGTAAGGAAGTCATAACATGGTTTATCCTCGTACATTTAGCCACATTGGTATATCAGTACCAGACTTAGAAGCCGCCGTTAAGTTTTATACAGAAACGCTAGGGTGGTACATCATTATGGAGCCTACGGAGATTGTTGAAGATGGATCGGCAATCGGTGAAATGTGTACTGACGTATTTGGTGCCGGTTGGGAGCACTTCCGTATTGCTCATCTATCAACGGGTGACCGTATTGGTGTTGAACTTTTTGAATTTAAAAACCAACAGAACCCAGAAAACAACTTCGAATATTGGAAAACGGGTATCTTCCATTTCTGCATACAAGACCCCGATGTAGAAGGACTAGCAGAGAAGATTGTTGCTGCGGGTGGTAAAAAGCGTATGAAGGCTCCTCGTTACTATTATCCAGGTGAAAAACCATATCGTATGATTTACATGGAAGACCCTTTTGGTAATATTTTGGAAATTTACAGCCACAGTTATGAGTTGACTTATGCAGATGGTGCTTATAAATAAAGCGTATTTATACACTATAGGAATGTGAGGGGATTTAAGGTTCATGGATAACTTTGTGTGAGCGAGCGTATAATTTATTACAGATTAGATAATGAAAAAGACCACCATTTTAGGTGGTCTTTCTATTTTAATCTAGGTCTGCTAAGTCATCACCTTTAATGGGTGCCAATGCCAATAACCTTCGATATTAATCAGTGAGTAAACTTAACCTAAAATTTGTAATCCGTTAGGCTATTGGCTTTAAATGCGTCAATCATTTTTTTTAAATGAGGTTATAAACCGTTTTTATACTTCAATATAAAATTAAGCTTCAGCGTCTACATCCGTAACTGAAATACCAATATGTGAAAAACTACTTAGATATTTATTATTCAATTTAACCGCTTAATACCGCTGTGCTGCCTCTTATGCCGCACGAGTTGATAACGTGAGTGCATAAGATTATGTGGTGGCCATGAATGATTAAAAATACGTAAAATAAAAAATCTTTCTCATCATTTTTATTAACAGTGACGTTAGCACTGACACAAAGGATATTCATTGTCGATAGTAATCAAGTGTTATCAACATGCTTTAGCTATCCATTCTAAATATCCTATGCCATAACCTTGGAAGAAATTTGTTACTATCGGGCAGATATGTTGAGACGGCGGCAAGTTTAAAACAGACAATCGCATTAAAACCTAATTTAAATATCACTCGTATCGAACTCGCAAAACATTATAGGGATTGAGATCGCAACAAAAAAATTGAATTTACAGCAAATATACTCGAGTTCTTCTACCAAAAGTTCCAGTGGGATATAAATATAGTCAAAGCGCTGGATCAGATAAAGCTCTAAACGTTGGCCATTTAAACTCATCGGCGTTAGTTGCCATTGGCCTTGATTTTTAATTCAGCGCCCTTTAGCTTCTCCGCAAAAAAGCGCTTTATTAATTATTTCATCATGATCTCACGCATGCGATATTCACCCGTTAACGTCCTCACTTCAGGGTATTTTGCTGAAATTTCGTTAGACATTTTTTGATCCGCCTCACTCCACTTCTTCATGAACGCTTCATACTTCTTTTTGTTAGGCTCTATGTCTGCGCCATTAGCCATAGTCACTACTAATAACATATTAAAATCACCACTCACGGGCAAGTCACTAGCATAGATTTTCCAGTCTTTGATAAAGCCTAGCTCTTTTTCAATTTTAACCGCTTTAACCCAACTTCCACTCAGACCGGCCAAATATACATCAGACATATTAGGGTCCACTTTAACGGTAGTGATTACCATAATTTCGGTACCTAGATCGTAATCTTCGTAAATTTCTAATCTATCTTTAGCAAATAATGTAGAACTAAACACAACGCAAGCTAATGTAATTAATATTCTTTTCATTTTATTTTCCTTTTTTATAATTAATTAAATCGTTTGTTTTTTGAACTTTTTAATAATAGTAAGGAATTAGGCACAGTCAAGTCACTCTAAAGTTTGACATTTTAAAAATGAGTTTTATAAGCGTTGGTGAGGATTGCAAAAACTAATCGTATTAACTAGCGGGTCATGCCGGGGGAATTCAAATTGTTTTAATCAAGATGAAGACTTAAAGGCATAATGTTGTTCGCCAACGGGTCCTGCGTTGTTCAACCTCCTGCATCTGACCTCCATGGACGGAGGGAATGCCTTATTTTGTCATTCGTTAGACTATTCACTTTAAATCAATTAAATATTGATTTTTCAACGAGGTGATACAGGTTTTATACTTCAGTATAAAAATGTAACTTCAGCGTCTATATCCGTAACTAAAATGCCAATATGTGAAAAACGACTTGGATATGTATCACTCACCTTAACCTCTTAACCTCTTAACCTCTTAATTTCTTAACAATGCAGTCGTGTTGTCCGTTATACCGCCCGAGTTAATAGCGTTACTATATGAGATGGTGTGCTAGTTATAAGTTATTAAAAATACTTAAATTGATAATTTTTTGTTATTATCATTTTATTATCAATGTTCATTATCAGCAGTGACGTTAGCATTTGCACAAAGGATATTCATTGTCGATAGTAATCAAGTGTTTGGTGTAAAATAGAGGCGCGATATGTTAAATCAACAATGGTTAACCACCTTCATTAAACTCGTGGAAGTAGGGCATTTCACTCACACCGCCGAGCAGCTTTTTATGACTCAACCCGGTGTCAGTCAGCACATTAAAAAGCTTGAACAGCAGGTGGGTGTTGATTTGCTTATCCGAATAGGGAAAAGCTTTGAGCTAACCGAGGCGGGGATTATTTTATATCAACGAGCATTGGTTTGGCAGCAACAACAACGGCAAGTTTTGTCACAATTAGCGGTGGATGATGAGCACATTGGCGAGTGTCGTTTAGCTTGTTCTGGATCGATGGCGTTATTGTTATATCCCCATCTAATTGACTACCAGTTACCGCATAAGCAATTACAAATCTCACTGGAAGCGGCGCCCAATCACCGCATCATCGATAGTGTAATGGCCAATACCATTGATGTCGGCATTATCACTCAGTCGATTAATATGGACGATTTGGTCGTCACCCCATTAGCCACACAAGCATTGTGTTTGGTATTACCTGAGTCGTGCTCATATCAATCGGTCACCTTTGAACAGTTAATGGCCCTTGGCATGGTCAGCCACCCCGACGGCATGCATTATTGGTCGCAAATAACCCAGCAGTATTTTTCCGATAAACAAGCGTTAGCGATGCAGGTGCCGATCCGAAGTTACGTTAATCAACTGAACCAAATTCTGGTGCCGGTAGCTAAAGGATTAGCATTTGCTGTGTTACCACAATTTGCTGTAGATCATTTTGCGCAACCAGAGCATATTCGAATTGCATCTTTTGCCACTGAGCAAACAGCTCATGTAGTCGTGAGTGAACCATTGTTCGTCATTTATAAAAAACATCGACCACTCGCTCGACGCTATGGTCCTATTATCGATAAAATTAAACAATGGGTTTAGCCATTAATATAGAAACTAGTTAATCACTTGTTGTAATGCACTGTTGATGTCGCGGTATTGAAACCCAAAGCCTGCCGCTAAAGTGCGTTTTGGCAATACAAATTGACCTGTAGTGAGTAATTCTGACATTTCACCCATTGCCAGCCTTAGTGCTAATGGTGGCGTGGTTATTTTGGCGGGACGATTTAATGCACTGCCTAATGCTTTAGCAAATTCTGCATTGCTAACTGGCTGAGGCGCGGTTGCATTATAGATGCCTTGTAAGTTTGGATTGCTGAGTAAGTAGCACAATAATCTAATTAAATCATCGATGTGGATCCAACTCATCCCTTGCTCACCATTACCTATTGGGCCGCCTAAACCAAGCTTGAATGGGGGTAACATTTTTGCCAATGCGCCGCCATTTTTGCCGAGTACAATACCAATACGCGTAATACACACTCTGGTATGTTGCGATTGAGCTTGAAGGGCAATGTTTTCCCATTCCTGGCATATATCATGGCTAAATTCAGCATTAAAACCACTGGTTTCATCAATAGGTGTGTTGCCTTGTCGGCCATAGTAACCGATGGCTGAGGCGCTAATAAACGTATGCGGTGGATTGGTGCTTTTACGGATAAGCTGAGTTAAGGCCGAAGTGATGTCCCAACGGCTGTCGCAGATCAGTTTTTTTTGCTTGTTGCTCCAACGTTTATTGACTATAGGTTCGCCTGCAAGGTTTATTACTGCATCAATATCGTTAAGATCTGGTTTGTCTGCAAGGGTTTGCCAGTATTGATGATGGCTGCCAAGAAGACTTTTTCCGTTACTAACATTTCGCGTCAATATGATCAGCTGGTGCTCGCCAAGCGATTTGACTAATTGTTTACCCACAAATCCTGTTGCGCCTGTTATTAGTATTCTCATGTAAATCCCCCTTTACTCAATGTTGCTATATACGATGATAAGCTTAAAAAATGATCACAAATTCTGCGAGTAACATAGCTGCTACTGCGGTTTTTGGTAGCATAATTCCATCGACACTGAATCTGCAAAGCGCAGTGCATGGGGTTTATCGATTTCAACACTGGCAAATTCAACCCAATCATGTTCACTGGCAATAGAGAGGGTTTGATGCGTTAAGTTTTCTAATAAAGAAAATCGGTTATTCTCAATCAAGGCAATGATTTTTTTAGTAATAGTGCGATAATTCAATGCATCTGCTACGTTGTTACTGTTGCGGGCTTTATCGGCACAATAATGGATCACCACGTTGATGATAACATCCTGTTGATTATTAATTTCTTCTTCTTTGATACCAATAAAAGTACGTAAACGTAAGTTTTTAATGCGTATAATGGCAGTTTCTGGTTTCATATTATGTCAGTAAGTCCCTGAAAGTGGTTGAATGCCAATATTGGCATCAGCTGAATATGAATAGACAATAATTTTTAACTTAGATTGCAATATGTTACTGGGTTTAGCTTAGCATATAGAATCATTTTAATAAGCAACAATAAGGATTTTTCACCCTATGAAAGGAATACAACAATCCCCCATGGCTGTTCGCAGTTTTGTGGTAATGGCCTGCGTGGTGATTATTTTAGCAGGGATTAAAACGGCCAGCCCTATCGTGGTGCCTTTTGTCTTATCTGCATTTTTAGCAGTGATTTGTAATCCTGCCATTCGATTGATGTCGCGTTTTCATATCCCTAAATGGCTGTCGATCATCTTATTAATGGGGTTTATTGTGTTAATGGGACTGTGGCTGGCCAGTTTAGTTGGCAGTTCAGTGAATGAATTTTCCCAGCAAATGCCGTTGTATCGTCAGCAATTAATTGAGCAATTTGCTTGGGTGCTTGAAAAACTGCAAAGCTTTAATATTCAGATATCTAAGCAAAAAGTGCTCGACTACTTTGACCCTGGTATGGCGTTATCCATGACCACCAACATGCTCTCTGGGGTCGGCAATGTCATGGCTAATTTATTTCTGATCATTCTGACCATAGTTTTTATGTTATTTGAAGCACAATCGTTACCTAAAAAATTCCATTTAGCGTTAGATGACCCCGATATGCGACTCCAGCAAATCGATAAGTTTTTACATTCGGTTAATCAATACATGGTGATAAAAACCTTAGTCAGTATAGCCACTGCGATTGTGATAGGCATTGGCTTGAGCATCATTGGGGTTGACTATGCGTTGTTGTGGGCGGTGATTGCTTTTCTGTTTAACTATATTCCTAATATTGGGTCCATTATTGCCGCCATCCCAGCCGTGTTATTGGCTTTTATCCAAATGGGCCCAGGTGCTGCGGGTATTACCGGTTTACTGTATGTGGGTACCAATATGGTGATGGGCAATGTGGTTGAACCACGTTTTATGGGACGTGGCCTTGGACTGTCTACCTTAGTGGTCTTTTTATCATTAATTTTTTGGGGCTGGCTGCTTGGCTCTGTTGGGATGTTGTTGTCAGTGCCATTGACCATGATTGTTAAAATTGGTCTTGAGTCGAGTCAATCGGGTAGTTGGTTGGCTATTTTATTATCGGATGATGTTGAGGAAACGCTCAGTGGATCTGCGAGTAATGATGAAGTTGACACTTTAGCGGCGACTGAAACAGAATCAAGTAAGGGTGTTGGCAATGCCGCTGAAAATGATAACGATAACGACAATGCTGCCAAAGCCAAGTCATCAACCACTGATGCCTGATCCTATCGATTGTATAAGCTGATAAAGTAAGAGAGTGTATGAAGCGTTTTTTACAAGTACTACCCAGTTTGACCCTAGGTGATGATGTTTTCCGCTTATTTCACGGTCGTGGAGGGTTATATGCAGGCGATGAGCATCTGTGTTTAGATTGGTACAAACCGGTGTTATTACTCACCAGTTTTAAAATGCTCGAAAGCGAGCAACTCGATGAATTAGTGACTGCAATCGTGAATTTTTGGCAACAACAACGCCCAAATGAGCCACTTAATTTGGTCTACCAATACCGCCAAGGTGGCCAAACCTTGAGTGAATTGTTGTATGGACAAGTACCTGAACAGCACGTGGTCAGCGAAAATGGCGCGCATTTTTTAGTGCATCTTTTGCGCGGACAAAACCACGGTTTGTTTTTAGATATGGCCAACGGCCGAGCTTGGGTCAAGCAGCATGCTAAACATAAAAAAGTGTTAAATTTATTTGCATATACCTGCGGTTTTTCGGTAGTCGCTTTGCAAGGCGGCGCAGATGAAGTGGTTAACATGGACATGAGTAAAGGAGCGTTAAGCATTGGTAAGCAAAACCATGTATTAAATGACTTACCTGCTGGGGCGCGTTATTTAGGCCATGATATTTTTAAATCTTGGGGTAAGCTAACCAAGCTTGGCCCTTATGACTTGATTGTGGCCGATCCACCCAGTAATCAACGCGGCAGTTTTGTCGCCACTAAAGATTATGATCGGCTACTAAAACGCCTGCCTGATTTACTCGCTCCACAAGGTGAAGTGTTGTTATGTTTAAATGCGCCCGAGCTAGGTTGTGATTTTTTGATGCAACAAGTGGCTAGCACTGCGCCAACATTAACTTATGTTGAGCGAATTGCTAATCCGCAAGTTTTTGCAGATATTGATGAGCAAAAATCATTAAAAGTACTGCGTTATCGCCTTAATTAATCTATTTATGCTGACGAACATATCAAACCGATACTGAGTATCGGTTTTTTTATTTAATTTGGCGAGAAAACCCCATCATCCGAGCAAAGTGAAAGTCGTGGGGGGGTGTTTTTCAAGGGAGTTGGCTAGGGTGTTTTTTTTGAACCAAGATTGAATATTTATCTTTAACTCGGTTTAGCGCGGCATTTATAATCTTAAGCTGTGATTATTCATTTACATAATCAATACCCGAGCCGCCATGTTACATCAAGTGTCATTTCAGTCCTCTCTTGCGCAATTCAACAACATCGCGACGGTTAAATTCTGCTAGCGATAGGGAGTCTTGTTTAGTCAATTAAGGTCACTGCAATTAAAATTTGTTTATTCAAGCACTAACGCCTCAGCGCACATTTCAAACCCCGGCTATCAACCATTACCTAACCTTTAATCGCGGGAAGCCTCTCATTGTGTCTTATACTCAATGTTAGTAAAGGGTGAAGTTGGTCATAACATCGGTAAGTAAGTCTTTATTTAATCAATATTTATGCTTAATAACCCTCAACTTGATAATGATTTATGTAAATTGATGATCTAGATCATATTAACCTCGTTTTACCAATTTGTGAGTATATAGTTTGTTCTTTGATTAGCGCTAAAATTCTCACGAGTCCTAATGATGAAGCAGCAAAGTGATGATAATTTGTTGCTTTTTATCCCCCACTCTTGGAGGGTCCATGAGTAATGATACCGAAAGCAAAAAGGGTCTGGAGTTAAAGATTTTTATCTTTTTGACTGTTTTTTTAGCCCCCATTTTATCTGTGTTACTGGTTAGCGCACTTGGATTTAGCATCTGGTTTAGCCAAATTTTAACCGGGCCGCCAGGCGCGGGTTAATCCTCAAAATATAAACAATATGAGAGCGATATATGAGCAATGAACTGCACGTAACCAGCCTAATTGTCCAAGTACACCCAGATAAAATGGCTGACGTAAGACAGCAAATTATGGCGATCGAGAATGCTGAGTTATCAGCCAATAATGACGTTAAATTAGTCGTCGTCGTTGAAGGCCCGAGCCAAAGATCCTTGATGGATGATATATCAACGATTAATGCTATTCCGGGTGTGTTGACTGCCACCATGGTGTATCACCAAAGTGAAGAGCTTGAAGAAGGTGAAGTATGAATATGAATAGACGCGATTTTATGAAAGCCAATGCCGCTATCGCAGCGGCAAGTGTTGCGGGCTTAGCGTTACCAACGAGTGCAAGTAACCTAATCACTAGCTCTGAGCAAACCAAATTAGAATGGAACAAAGCCCCTTGTCGTTTTTGTGGCACAGGTTGTTCCGTCATGGTTGCCACTCGCGATGGTAAAGTCGTTGCCACTCATGGCGATGCAAAAAGTGAAGTTAACCGCGGCTTAAACTGCATTAAAGGTTATTTCCTGTCTAAAATTATGTATGGACGTGATCGTCTGCAAACGCCAATGTTACGTATGACGGACGGCAAGTATGACAAACATGGTGAATTTACTCCTATTACATGGGAGAAAGCATTCGATACTATGGCTGAACGCTGGAAAGCCACCATAAAAGCCAAAGGCCCAACAGCGGTTGGTATGTTTGGTTCTGGTCAGTGGACTGTGTGGGAAGGCTATGCCGCGGTTAAGCTAATGAAAGCCGGTTTTGGCTCGAACAATATCGATCCTAACGCTCGTCACTGTATGGCATCTGCGGTCGGTGGCTTTATGCGCACCTTCGGTATTGATGAGCCAATGGGTTGCTATGATGATATGGAAGCGGCCGATGCGTTTGTGCTTTGGGGCTCAAACATGGCAGAAATGCATCCTATTTTATGGACTCGTATAACTGATCGTCGTTTAAGTGCGCCACACGTTAAGGTGGCGGTATTGTCTACCTTTGAACATCGTTCATTTGATCTTTCTGATTTATCCATAGTGTTCACCCCACAAACCGATTTGGCGATGCTTAACTTTATTGCCAATTACATTATTCAACATGACAAAGTCAATAAAGATTTCGTTAAAAAGCATGTGAATTTCCGCAAGGGAACTACCGACATTGGTTATGGTTTGCGTCCTACACACCCTTTAGAAATGAAGGCCAAAAACGTGGCGACGGCAGGTGATTCTACGCCGATGACTTTTGACGAATTTGCCAAATATGTTGCCGATTACGATGTTGAGTCAGTCAGTAAGTTATCGGGTGTACCAGAACATAAGCTCATCGAATTGGCTGAGCTTTATGCTGATCCTAACCGTAAAGTCACCTCATTCTGGACCATGGGCTTTAACCAACATACTCGTGGTGTGTGGTGTAATAACCTGATTTATAATATTCACTTGCTAGTGGGTAAAATTTCGACTCCAGGTAACAGCCCATTCTCATTGACAGGTCAACCCTCTGCTTGTGGTACCGCGCGTGAAGTGGGCACATTCTCACATCGTTTACCTGCAGACATGGTAGTGACTAACCCTGAGCACAGAAAGCGTGCCGAAGAGATTTGGCATATTCCAAGTGGCATTATACCGCCTAAACCGGGTTATCATGCGGTTGAGCAGAACCGTCGCTTAAAAGACGGCGATCTCAATTGCTACTGGGTTCAAGTGAACAACAATATCCAAGCGGGCGCCAATATTAACGAAGAAGGCTTGCCGGGTTATCGTAATCCAGAAAACTTTATCGTGGTGTCTGATGCGTATCCAACCGTCACCACTCAAGCTGCCGATTTGATTTTACCTACAGCCATGTGGGTCGAAAAAGAAGGTGCCTATGGTAACGCTGAACGTCGTACCCAGTTCTGGCATCAAATGGTCAAGGCCCCAGGTGAGTCACAGTCAGACTTATGGCAGTTAATGGAGTTTTCAAAGCGCTTCACTACTGACGAAGTATGGCCAGCTGACGTGTTAGCGGCTAACCCTTCATTTAAAGGTAAAACCTTATATGAAGTGCTTTATCAAAATGGCAACGTTGATAAATTCCCATTAGCCGACGCTGACCCTAAGTATTTGAATGATGAAGCTAAGCACTTTGGTTTTTATGTCCAAAAAGGCTTGTTCGAAGAATACGCTACCTTTGGCCGTGGCCATGGTCACGATTTAGCTGACTTTGATGTGTACCACAAAGAGCATGGTTTACGTTGGCCGGTCGTCGATGGCAAAGAAACTAAATGGCGTTTCCGTGAAGGTTCTGATCCTTATGTTAAAGCCGGTAGCGACTATGAGTTTTATGGTAAGCCTGATGGCCGTGCGGTTATCTTCGCATTACCTTACGAACCTGCTGCCGAGTCGCCAGATGAAGAATACGATATTTGGTTGTCTACCGGTCGTGTGCTTGAACATTGGCATTCAGGTTCGATGACTCAACGTGTCCCTGAGCTTTATAAAGCCTTCCCTGATGCGGTGTGTTTTATGCATCCAGATGATGCTAAAAAGCGTGGTTTACGCCGTGGTGATGAAATTAGAGTGATATCTCGTCGTGGTGAGATTAAAACCCGTATTGAAACCCGTGGACGTAATAAGCCGCCAGTTGGCTTAGTATTTGTACCTTGGTTTGATGCCAGCCAACTCATTAATAAAGTAACGTTAGATGCGACAGATCCACTGTCAAAACAAACAGACTTTAAAAAATGTGCCGTAAAAATTGTTAAGGCTTAAGGAGACAGACCATGAAAACAGGTAAATTATTATCGATTATCGCGTTATTAGGTTTCTCTGTAAGTGTAATGGCTACCAGCGTACCTGAAGACAAAATCGACACATTACGTTTAGCACCAATCAATATCGAACCGACACCACCTGCGATGCAAAAGGTGGTCAATAACGATGTTAAGCAGGTACGTAGTTATCCGATGCAACCACCGATTATCCCACATAAAATTGATGGTTATCAAATTGATCTTAAAGTGAATAAGTGTCTCCAGTGTCATTCTCGTACCAGTGGCTCACCCGCGCCAATGGTCAGTGTGACTCACTATATGGATCGGGATAATAACTTCTTAACTAATCTATCACCACGGCGTTATTTCTGTACTCAATGTCATGCACCGCAATTAGATGCCAAGTTACTAGTTGAAAATGACTTTATCGATATTGAACAATTAATTAAAGCGAAAGCCGCGGTTAAGCATTAGGAGTGACTATGTTTGCAAAACTGTTTGAGCAACTAAAACTGGTGTGGAAAGTATTGCGTCGTCCGAGTGTCCATTACAGTTTAGGCTTTTTGACTATCGGCGGGTTTATCGCTGGAGTAATTTTTTGGGGTGGATTTAACACTGCTTTAGAACTCTCCAACAGTGAGCAATTCTGTATTAGTTGCCATGAGATGGAAAATAACGTCTATAAAGAGTTACAAAGCACCATTCACTTTACTAACCGCAGTGGGGTACGTGCAACGTGTCCAGACTGCCATGTACCACATAACTGGACCGATAAAATTGCCCGTAAAATGCAAGCGTCTAAGGAAGTGTGGGGCAAAATATTTGGTACCATCAATACGCGTGAAAAGTTTGAAGGTAAGCGTCGCGAGCTGGCTGAGCATGAATGGAAACGCCTTAAAGCCAATGATTCGTTAGAGTGTCGAAACTGTCATAACTTCGATTATATGGATTTCACTCGTCAGTCTACGCGTGCATCACAAATGCATTCAACGTCTCTGGCTAGCGGTGAAAAAACCTGTATCGACTGTCATAAGGGGATTGCACACGAATTACCTGATATGGCGGGTGTAGAAGGGTTCTAACTTATTGGTTAATGTCATCATAAAGGCCAGCAATTTGCTGGCCTTTGTTTATTTTATCGAGCTGACTTAAGTAAAACGCTTACGTTAAATCAAGCTGTTGTCCAATCGCATCAATTAAATATTCAGTGAAATCGTGACCATGGTTTTGCAACATTTTCGGGAACATTGAAATAGGCGTTAATCCTGGAAAGGTATTGATTTCATTTAGGAGGATTTGATTATCTTGGGTTAAAAAGAAATCGATGCGCGATAAGTGACGTAATTTCATTCCTTTAAATGCTTTTACCGCATAGTCACGAATTTGCTGACTGATTTCAGGGCTGAGGTTATCTGCCACTACGTCGGTACGAGCTTGACTATTTTTGGCGTACTTTTCTTCAAACGAATAAAAAGTATTGGTATTACAAATAATCTCCCCAGGCAAGGTTGCCACCACATTACCTTGGTACTCATAAACGGCCACTTCTAATTCACGCGCATGGATCGTTTGTTCAACCACGACATAAGGGGCATAACGAAACGCGTCTTGTAGCACGTTGGCAATATCAGCTTTCACATCGACTTTATAGCAACCGACCGATGAACCTTGCGAGGCCGCTTTCACGAATACCGAGCCCCAATTGTCAAATGCCGCTTCGGTTTGTTTAATCGCATCAGCATTTAATTGGTGCAAGAAAATGTATGGCGTATTAGGGACGCCTAAGGCCGAAAACCACATTTTTGCGGTGACTTTATTAAAACAGTTGCTCGATGCTTCTGACTCACAACCAAAGTAGGGCAGTTGGATTAAATTAAAGTAAGATTGGATATCGCCTGTCTCACCGGGAAAACCATGAATGCACGGAATAACATAATCAACAGGCCATATTGGGGAGCGGTCATCTTCAAAACGGATTTCACGACGGTTGGTTAAATCGCATGATTTACCGTCTTCTGTATGATAATGTCCGCGCTTGTCGAGTACTAATTTAAGTACTGAAAATTTATCTGACTTAGCCAGAGATGACTCAAAAAAACGGGCCGACATCAGCGAAATATCATGTTCAGCACCGCCACCGCCGCATAATAACAGCAGATTGACTTTTGGCATGGTTACTCCTGGAAAAGGTAAAATATAAGCTGGAAATGGGCCGGAACAAGCAAGGTTATTCGCCCTGAAAAATTGTACTTATGATAAAGACCGACGGCTATAAAGTGCAAGCAAGCGTTAACATTATTTCAGCTTTGGGAGCAGATTTTTTAATAAAATAAGCTGTGAAGGCTCGGTGCCACGATTTACGCTCAGCAACATGTAGTGATGATATTTTAGTCATGTTGATTTATTCCGGTAAATATTTCTTACGCTCAATAATACATTCATAATCAGCCATTTCAAATTCACGGCATATTAACGGACGCTTTTCGTAAATCGAACACATCATAGTGTCTCGGTCTAACGCCGCGCACCAACCATCATCGAGCCGCAGCATCACTTCTCCACCCCAAGAATCGTTATCAATATACTCATCAGGCACCCCTGTTTCAGTAATCAGCATCACTTCAAGACGGCAGCAACAGGCTTGGCAAGTTGAACACGTCACCGCTACGGGCTGTTCTGCAGAGTTTATTGCTAGGGGAGTCGCTGACTTATCGGCCGACTCAGGGAACATAGTAATGATATTGGTGGGCATTAATGGCTGCTGTTAAACATTTTTGCTAAGCATACCGTAAATTAATCGCGATGACGTTATTTTTGGTTAAATAACCGCACATCTGTGCCCTGGTTGAGGTTAAATAATCATTATATTGAGACTTCGCCAAGCAATTCGGTGAATGCTTGGCTGTTAATGGGTTACAATTTGACCACTTTGCCAGTCAGTGCAACGCCAGCAACGAAAGTGCCTGCACCGCATTGGAAAGTGTCATTGCTGCTAGTCAGATTGTTTTTATAATTAGATTTTATTTCAATGACAGCATTACCGCCCTCTTTAATTGCACGCTCTTTGAGCGTAATCATTGCCGATAAAAATACCCAATGGCAGGCTTCAAGATCTGATTTATTAAAGGCATTAGTTTTTTTGCTAGTACTGAACTCACCAAATTGCTGCTGAGGTTCGCCATAAACTTGATCGCCAAAATAAAAGCTTATATCTGTGCCAAGTTTATTGTTTGCTTGCTCTGTGCTTAATGCATCGGTGACAGAGTAATTACCAATATCATCGCGGGCAAAAGAGGTGGCTGGAATTAAGCAAAGTGCCAGTGTGATGGCCGCTAGCGTGTTTTTCATGGGGTTAAATCCTTTTAATTGCTGTTGTTTTAAGGCGATAGAAATCCATTGCTCGAAGCAAAATAACATTAACTCACTGATTTTACGACTATCAATAAGGATTATTTAACCCTGTAGGTAGATAATAAAATTTGATAAAACAAAGATTCACTCATCTGGTCATTGATTAAGCCTAGTGCCTTTCCTCGTCAAATAGTCACAAAAGGCTATCGTCATCCAAGCTGAAAAAAATGATGTTATTCAGTTAGAAGAACAGGCGTAAGAGAAATGGCATCGTTGGTCCACTTTGCTCGCTTCAATTTTGTTTGGGTATTTACACTCGGTTACTGTTTAAATTCCTGAAATAATATCAAAATTCTGCAAGCTCACCTATTGCGTGTTAACTTATTGTTAACAATGTCGGCTGTCATTATTAACGTAATAATCGTCATGCTTATTTTCGTCATGTAGGTATTTCAAAAGGAATGGATATGATTAAGAAATCATTAAAATGGATCGCAGTAGGTACCTTAGGACTAGCGACACTGGGTGGGGGATTTGCCGCACACGAATGGTATGCAGACAAACCTTTTTTATTTAGGGCTTATCTCGACCGAGCATTGGTCAAAATGGCCTTTAAAGACCCAGAAACATTAACGTCATTAGGCTTTCTGGAGTCAATAGGCATAACAGGTCATAACGCTCACTTAGATAATGTTGATCCCGCCAACGATCAAGCTATGTTTGATGAATTGGTCGAGTTTCGTAAGGGGTTAATGCAATATCAAAATGTTGATTTAGATGAAAATCAACAACTGTCGAAAGACGTGGCCTTGTATTTATTAGATATGTTGGATGAGTTCAAAAAATATCAATATCATAATTATCCCGCTAACCAAATGTTTGGTATTCAAAGCGCTTTTCCAAGCTTTATGGAATCGACTCACCAAGTGAATACTCTAGAAGATGCGCACAATTATTTGTCACGATTAGGAGAAGTTAATCGCAAGTTTGGTCAATATTTATTGGGGCTTAAGAAACGCGAACAAATGGGCATCATTCCTCCACGTTTTGTTATTGATCGCGTGTTAGATGAAATGCGCGGTTTTATCGCGACTCCTGCCACAGACAATATTCTGTATACCTCATTACAAACCAAAATGGATAAAGCTGAGGACATCAGTGACGAAGATAAACAAACTATTTTAGCCCAAACCGATGTCGCTATTCGTGATGCGGTATACCCAGCTTATGACCTGTTTATTGATTACTTTGATACCTTAAAAACGAAAGCCGGTACTGACGATGGTTACTGGCGTTTGCCTGATGGTGATAAAGCGTACAAATTAGCATTGCGATTTTTTACCACTACAGATTACAGCGCAGATTATATTCATGACTTGGGCTTGTCTGAGGTGGCGCGTATTCACCTAGAAATGATGGCCATTTTTGACGCTGAAGGCGTTGATGTTTCAAATGGATATTTGGCGGCAATGAATGAGTTTTCTGCCAGAAAAGAGTTTTATTATGACGATTCCGATGCAGGCCGCGCACAAATTCTAAAAGATTATCAAACAATATTAGATGAAGTTGACCAAGGATTAGGTGAGACATTTAATATTCGCCCTAAAGCGGGAATGGAAGTGGTCCGTATTCCTGAATTTAAAGAGAAAACAGCACCAGGTGCGTATTACCAAGGTCCATCATTGGATGGTACTCGTCCAGGACGCTTCTTCGCTAATTTGTACGATATCAAAACAACGCCTAAATACGGCATGAGAACCTTAGCCTATCATGAGGGGATCCCGGGGCATCATTTTCAAGTTTCTATTGCGATGGAACTGGAAGGTATGCCACTTATTCGACGTTTTGCCCCTTTTACCGCCTACAACGAAGGTTGGGCTCTTTATGCTGAACGCTTAGCCTATGAGCAAGGGTTTCAAAAAAAACCTGCAGATAATATTGGTCGTCTTACGGATGAGTTACTGCGAGCAGTAAGGTTAGTTGTCGATACAGGGCTTCACCATAAAAAGTGGACCCGAGAGCAGGCTATCGAGTATATGGCCAATAATACCGGCCGTGCTGAGCGCGATGTGGTGTCTGAAATTGAGCGCTATATTGTAATGCCGGGTCAGGCGACATCTTATAAAGTGGGTATGATGAAAATTTTAGAGCTGCGTCAAAAGTCAAAAGACAGCTTAGGCGATAAGTTTGATCTACGCGAGTTTCATGATGCAGTCTTAAAAAATGGCGCGATGCCTCTGGACTTACTTGAGCGGGTTATCGACAGTTATATTGCGGCCAAGCAAGCAGAAACGACATAAGTCGTCATAAGTTAGCTATAAGTTAGCCTCAATCAGAGCTGTTAACTTGATTTACGCTCTAAAAACCAGTTGCATCACAACTGGTTTGTTAACTTTTTGTCCCGGTAATCCCGCCTCGTTATTACACCATTATCTTCATTATTATTTTGCTATTACTTGAATATGCCTGCAGAAAATAGGTTGAAAATAATCACCGAATTTGGCCATTCATTTAAAAATGCAGTAGGTGCTTTACTGACATTAACCGAAGATGGTGAAAGTGTAGAGTGAAAACGAGCTTGAAAAACACCGGCAGAGGGACCTCATCCAGCCAACACTGGCTCTGTGCTTAAATACTAGTTTATAAAACTAACCACTTCTTTAACTTGATTCGTACTAAGCCTTTCTGCTGAGTTGGACCTGGCATATTGGTCACGACGATTACACATCTCGAGGGTAATTAATGAATGAAATCTATCTTATTCCCGTTTGAATAGTCGTAAAAGTGCATAATCTGGATTAAGCATCGGCCAAGTCCAACAAGCGATTTATGCCTTGCAAAAAGAACAACCCATGAAGACTAAATTGTTATCTTGAATACAGATTCACTGGCGCCGTCTGTGTTTATTCCAAACGGGTTATTAAGCTAGCAAACTTACCTCAATCATAGGTATTCAAAAAAGGCTGTTGACTGCTATTATTGAGTTCTAACAGGATGTTTGGAGTACTCACATGATAGTCGACCCAGGCAGCTGGTCGCTGGCGGTTGTTGTGACAGCCTTCGCTGGCATCACAACTATCATCGGTTGGTTTGGTATCAAGATGACTAAAACCGCACGCGACCTTGCCCACAATACGGGCTTAGGTGAAGCACTTATGGGAGCGGTTTTCATTGGTGCATCAACATCGCTGTCTGGGATCACGACTTCCGTTTCAGCCGCTGCCGCGGGATACGCGGAACTGGCAGTAAGCAACGGCTTAGGAGGCATAGCGGCACAAACCGTGTTTCTTGCTTTAGCTGATATTGCATACAAGCGCGCGAACCTGGAGCACGCAGCTGCATCCGCTGAAAATCTATTCATGTCAGCCTTTCTTCTGACCTTACTAAGCATCCATGCGCTAGCGTTATCTTTCCCGACTATCAGCTTCTTCGCCGTCCATCCGGCGACGGTGATTGTGATCTTTGCATATATTTTTGGTGTTCATCTGCTGGCCCGTATGCACCACATGCCGATGTGGTTTCCGAGAAAGACGGCCGACACTGCATCAGAACCAGCGGGTCACCGCTATCGCAGCCGTCACCTTTGGAGGCTCTGGCTACAATTTATCGGCTATGCGGCTATTGTCGCCTTGGCTGGTTGGGGTCTCGCGCAACTTGCAATACCTCTTGGGGATAAAACGGGTTTGTCACACAGCATTGTCGGCGGAGTGTTTACGGCCGTCTCTACGTCAGTTCCTGAACTCGTTGTCGCCATCACCGCGGTTAGGATGGGCGCGCCAAACTTGGCTGTCGGTGATATTATCGGCGGCAATGCATTTGACACGCTATTCATCGCAGCATCGGATTTAGCCTATAGAGAAGGCTCTATTTATGCTGCCATTTCGAGCGCCGAGCAATTCTGGCTCGCCAACTCGATGCTGATGACATGTGTGCTTATCATGGGATTGATCTATCGTGAGCGCCACGGGCTAGGGAACATTGGTTTGGAAAGTGTTATTTTGCTGATGTTGTATTTCGGAGGGATAGCGACTTTATTTGTATCCCCGTAGCGCGGTTCAAAATCCTTTTGTTGAAATACGGATGTTAACCATGAGAGAGCGGCCTAATAAGCTAGCCAAAGGTATCTAGAGAAAGTTGGGCCATATAATGTAGCATGGTTATTTTTACTCCAGCGGACCGACATAACTCGCCTGGTTTTTACTTACACAATCAATCGCAAGTCTGCGTGAAGTGGTCAAGTTAAATAAGGCGCTTTAAAATCCAAACAATTAGATGAGGAATTTTTTATATGAGTGAGGAAATAAGTGAAAAAATGAATGGACCTGCTTTAAACGCATTGAAAATTGCGTTTACCTACATGCCTAAATCAATTGAAGTCACTAAATATGAGTATGGTGATGATTACAAAAAGATATTAGATCACATTGAAACCGTTAGGGAAATGTTATTGATTAACATGCCTATGCATCTGAGTCAGTTTTGGCCTATTCTTATAGTATAAATCAAGACTAGAAGTGAGATTTGCTAT
>NZ_JBEOPO010000051.1:0-32568 GCF_040310145.1 Shewanella sp. S1-49-MNA-CIBAN-0167
GATGTGCTAATACAAGACACCATGTTGATTTACGCGCGTTAGTGTTTTTATTACAGGCGTAGCGGGTAGGTCGTTGGTGCAGTGTACATACTGATAAATGGTATTACATCATCTTAGCTCAGGATAAGCATTAAGGTTACCACTAGAATGAAGACTCTATTCTAGTTGTGTTTCACGGCAGTAGTGTTAGTTTGAGATTCATTATTACTAACATAACTGCCTATTTTGACAACAGATATCCAACAAGACTCACTGTTTATCCCTTACCGTAATGGCCAATTGCATCTGCGACACATTCGTCATACTACGCCAACGGCTCTTGGGGTGCCTATTTTGATGCTGCATGGTGCTATGTCTAATGGACGGGTGTTTTATAGTGACTCAGGCCGTGGTTTAGGCTGTTTTTTAGCTAAAGCTGGCTTTGATATTTATGTGATGGATACCGCGGGGCGAGGGTTAAGTGAGCCTAAAATTCATCGCGACTTTACGTTGGGTCAAGGTGAAGTGATCCGTGAACAATTGCCATTGGTGCAACAGTTTATTTTACAGCGTCATCCTTTAGTTAATAAAGTGCATTGGTGTGCCCATTCATGGGGCGGGGTATTAATGGCGAGCAGCTTGGCTCGGTATACTCATTTACAGTCAAGCGTTGCCTCGTTACTCACCTTTGGTTGTAAACGTACTATCAAGGTGAGATCACTTAAAAAATGGTTGATGGTCGATTTTTTCTGGAATCGGTTTGCGCCATTTTGCATTGCCAGGCAAGGCTATTTTGACGCCAGTCGATTTCGCGTCGGCATGGATAATGAGAGCAGTGCATCATTATTACAAACCATTGATTGGGTCAGGGGTGATTGGATTGATCATGACGATAATTTTCATTATGCCCAAGCGGCAGCAAAAGCAGTGTGGCCGCCAGCATGGTTTATCGCTGGTAAAAACGATCATGTTTTAGGCAATCCATCCGATGTGCGCGATATGATAGATGAATGCGGTTTTAGCCAGGTTAAGTACACTTTGCTCGCCAAAGAAAAGGGCAATTTATTGGACTATGATCATGCGGGGATGTTGACTGATCGACAAGCCGAGCAAGATCACTTTGTACAAATTAAACAATGGTATTTATCATTGTCAGGTTAGTTAACCTTAGTTCGGGATAATAAACGGTTATCAAACAATCCTTTGTCCCGCTCACTGCGTTGTATTGACTTGCAATAGGCTCGCTCGATGCGCCTTGTTAGCAAAACAAATCTCAAGTTCGATATTAAATAGGTCAAATACTCTGATTTTGGTTTATTTATCCCAGCTCTTAAGCCGAGTTGAAGTGAGTTAAAGATTGGTTAAACAAGCGCCATTACACTTGGGAAACGGATTTCAACTTCAGTGGTAATATCCAATAATTCACCTGAACCGATAACTTTCCACAATTGTTCTTCCAACTGCTTTGCTCGGTGGTGAGCATGAATGTGGATATATTCTAGCTCGCGTCTAATATAGCTCATATCGGGCTTGTCTGTTGCTCCTACATACACTCTTAATGCCATAAAGCGACCGACTTTTTTACTCTGGGTAATAAATTGAATCTGTTGCGCGTTGTTACCCAGTTCAGATTTGAGCTTACATTGGATCTGCACTGCACCTCTAGGATGGCGAGTGAGTTGCATAAACACCTCAAAAAAGCCCATTTCGTGATTCGGTTTCATCAATTTGAGAGGATCTATAATCTGTTGTTTTAATACATTGTTGTCCAATAGTGGCAGTAAATTGTACTGCAGCACTTTGTCACTGTCTTGGGCAAATAGATGGCTGATTTCGTCGGTTGTCGTGCCGATACCGATATAAGCCATTTTTGCGGCTTTTACTGTTTTTTCGATAAAGTAAGGCACCCCAGGTAACTGACGCATAACAAGGTTTTTCATGCCATCGGCCAATTCTTTTTGTTGACCTTCATTATCTGATAATTGTTCGAGTTTTTGTTTATTGTGGGCAATGAGTTTATTTAAAAACTCGACGCCTTCGTGCGGTGAATGACCAATGGTGGCACTTAAATGCAAGGTCAATCCATTCATCCTGCTACGAATTAATTGATAAGGTAAATGGGTTAAATTGGCCTTGCCAGCTGCGGCTTGAAGACGTGGAAATGACAATGACACGGCACCAGGTTCAGTAAAGTTAGTTGATTGTTCTAAAGTCAGTTGTAAACCTCTGCTCGAAATATCATGAGAGATGCCTGTAACCTGTTTACCACCTTGTTCGATCGTCACTAAGGTTTTAAACACGAATCGAGCCTCATGGCGCCGTTCACTAAATGGCATGGATACTTTTTTGATACTGTTTTGGTTAACTTTAGCTTGAGCAAAAATCTTTAAGCCATTAACATCGGATTGAACAGACCAAGATTGATAGTCTTTACGAGCATCTTTATTAGTTAAATCAATTAATTGTAAAGTATGGCTAAATTGAGATAATTGTTGCTCTGTTAGGGCAGCATAGCGTGCATCATCACCCGGTAAGGTCGATGTTTTGTAGTTTTTACTGTGATCAATCGGCTGGGTGATAATTTTAAACACTCGCCAACTGGCTTTTGCTGAGGCAAAGCCTAGAAATAAATGGGTATTTTTGGTCGCTTTAAGCTCTGCTAAGTTAGCAGAATAAAAGTATAATTTACCGTTAGTCTTATGGGTAAAACTGAAGAGGTAGCAATAATCGCTATTGCTTGGGTATTTGATTAGTTGGCTTAAGCGCTTGCTATTAATTAAACTAGGCAACTGACTGATTTTATTTTCATCTTGAAAATAATGTTGGATCGGTTGGTTACCTCTACCCAGCAATTGGTGGGTTATCTCTGGCTTGCCGTTAATAATAGAAACAAACAGCGGTAAATGCGTTAATAGCGGTAAGTAGTGACGTTCATAACCCAATCCTGTCGCCGTTACAATGACGTCGTTGACATCCACTTTATAACGAAATTTATAGCTGCGGATAAGCTTGGATAGCACGTTATCTAATGCCTCTGCGCCGCCAAGTCTTTTCAGTCTAAAGATAGCACTATCATCTTTATTTTGAATATCGACTATTTGATAATCAACGCCTTGCTGTAAATCTTCTAGGTAAAATTCATCACCGAGTTCTAGTAGCTTTACCCGTAATGGCTTGTCTTGGTCTAAGTGATGTTTTAATGGCAACTTAATGCGGGCACCGCCGACGGATAAATCAAGGGTAACGCCATTAACTTCAGTTATTCCTTGCTGAGAAACCATAATCCGAATGCTATAATTCATGCGTTCTTCGCAGCGATTAAAGTAGCTGCCGAGTACGACTCCAGGTACAAGAAATGGATTTTCTTGGTTAACAATCTCGACTGGGCCATTTTCTCTTAGCTTAATGCGCCGTGATTTATGGGTTTGTATAACGTGCTCATATACCCCTAGGGTATATTTGTTACGGTATAACGGCAGTGCTTGTAACAAGGCTTCTTTAGCGGGTGCGTCTAGAAAGTGCTTTTGATTGGCGACGATGACTTCTTCACAGGGCAGTTCCGTTTTATGACGCAAATCAATAATTCGGGTGCATAAAGATGAGATACGGTTTAACTCCATTTTCAAAAGAAAACGGGTTGAATTAGATTCGTCAAAAGTTAACTGTTCGAACACGTCCTGAAAATCAGGTTCCATGAACAGTGGTTTGAGTTGTTCAATTAATGCACTGTGATTGTCTAAACTCATTATTATGTCGTTTCAAATGCTTATGGTGAGTCTGGCTGATATCTTTATCGGCAAGAAATTGCTGATCTTTATAGTAATATATATTTCAGTGATGTTCGAGAAGTATGCTGAAATGATATTGTGGGTAATTGATCCGCCATTAAGATTAACCTAGTGTATTAATGATAACGCGGCATTGATCTAACGCTTAGTCACGCTGGGTTCAAGTAACAAGTAACAAGTAACTAATAACAAGTGCAACTTGCTACTCACTTATGGCTTATTTATATCGTGTGTGGACAAGATTGTAACCGTTGGCAACGCTCTGGCTAAATCTGCTTGTTATAGTTGTTATAGTTGTTATAGGTATGAGTTGTTTAAGCAGCCATTTTTCCTTGTTGTTGATGATAAGTATAAGCAGTAAAAATAGTGTCTTAATAGCGATTATTTATTAGGGCTGGGACTGAATAAGTTGAATCGAATGTATTTAATTGATTTACAACATGGGAATTAACATGGCTAAAGCTCCAAAAATGACATTTGTTTGTGACGATTGTGGCCAAGATTATCCGCGTTGGCAGGGGCAGTGTCGTTGTGGTGCGTGGAATTCTTTGGTCGAAATGAAATTATCAGCATCAAAGAGTTCAACGTCACGGTCATCGGTACTCGGGTATGCGGGTGGAGTCGGCGGCGGCTCGAAAAAACTCAGTGAAGTTGAGTCAGAGGACGCCGAAAAAAGACTGACTCAGATAGGGGAGTTGGACCGAGTATTAAGCGGTGGCTTAACAACAGGGTCGGTGAATATTATTTCAGGTGATCCTGGTGCGGGTAAAACAACCCTGTTATCTGATTTGGTCGCGCGAATGTCGCAATCAATGGCTTCATTGTACTGTACGGCTGAAGAGTCATTATCTCAGTTTAAAAACCGGGTTAATCGTTTAAAGCTTAATTACAACGAAGATAACTTGTATCTGCTGTCTGAAACCAGCGTAGAAGCCATTATTGAGGAGCTAGACGCTAAGCAAATTAAGTTTGCCGTGATTGATTCTATTCAAGCTGTGGTTACCGATGCGGCAAATGGTAGCCCAGGGTCACCCTCACAAGTTAAAACAGCGGCACAGGCCTTTACCCAATATTGTAAAAAAAATAATGTCACCATGTTTATTATTGCTCATGTGAATAAAAATAACGAAATTGCCGGCCCGCAAACCTTAGTGCATATCGTGGATGCATTGTTACATATTGATACCAATGACGGTCAAATTCGGACTTTGCGCGCCAATAAAAACCGTTTTGGCGATGTTGATACCGTGGGTATATTCCGCATGAGTGAGCGCGGTATGCTCAGCGTTGATAACCCAAGCGAAATATTTCTATCAGGCTCGACCACTGACTCACCGGGTTCGACTATTACTTGTATACGTAAAGGTAACCGTAACTTACTGTTAGAAATACAATGTTTAACCACGGAAACTGAATCAGAGTTCCCACAACGCGTGTGTGTTGGATTAAACATGAATCGAATTAAGATGTTAACTGGTATTTTACGTAAACATACTAAAACTAAGATATTCCATGATACGTTTTTTAATATAGTGGGCGGTTTGAAAATTGATGAGTCAGAAACCTGTATCGACTTAGCGCTTGTAACCGCATTATTGAGCAGTTTAAATGACTTTGTGGTGCCTAGAACGACTTGCATCATGGGGGAGTTGAGCTTGAACGGCGATGTGCGCCCAATTGATAGTGGTGTGCCGAGGGTAAAGGAAGCTGCGCAGCATGGGTTTACGGAAATTTTTATTCCATTTCGTAATTATCATAAAACCATGGAAGGGCTTGGCGCAAAAATTATCCCCGTTAAAACTATCCATGAGTTACTTGAACTAATTAAATAACCCTCGATTGATAGCGCTGGAACTTGCGATTAACAGGGTAGGTCATTGACTTACCCTTTTGGCATATTTACTGACAATAATTATCGGTCGATTTTTAAGGTACAGGAGTGATTAAAGACGTAATTTCACGATTTAATAATTCTGCATCACCCATATTCAGTTCAATAATTCGGCGAAGGTGAGTAATACTTTCAACATCGATATGAGTACATTTTAAGCCAAGGTGCTCAGGTGTTTTATGCACAATGGCGGCTTGCATTTTTAGTTCGATATCAGAATCAGGTAACATAAACTCGAGAGTTAAGATGCTATTGAGTTGACCGGTATATCCTAGCGGTAGCTCAACTAATGCGCCATTGAGACTTAAATCTAAAATCTTAGTTCGCCAAGTTTGTTCTGTTTGTGCGATATAAGCACTGGCATCAAATAATATACGAGAAAATTTACGCCTGTTGTCCATGGTTTACCCTTATTTATCAGTACCGCTATGACACTGAGTCAATGTTTATCTTTCAAGCATACTTGATTTTTGTTGATTACGCAGAGAATATTTAGCATAAAAAAAGGAGCACGTTGTGCTCCTTTTTTATATTGAGTTATTAAGTTCTCTTGCTTCAACTACACCAGTAAATGGCCCATTAATGCAATTATAGGAAGCGTCACTAAGGTTCTTAAAATAAAGATAACGAATAGCTCAAAAAAGTTAACTGGGATTTTACTACCAATCAAAAGAGCACCTACCTCGCTCATATAAATAAGCTGAGTGACCGATAATGCGGCAATAACAAAACGGGTTAAGTCTGACTCAATAGAGCTGGCTAAAATGGAGGGAATAAACATATCGGCAAATCCCACCACAATCGTTTTCGACGCTGCGGTGGCTTCAGGGATTTGCAGCAGCTCTAATAGTGGAATAAATGGCATCCCTAAGTAGTTAAAAAGAGGGGTATGTTCAGCTAACACCAATGCGACGGTACCAATCCCCATAACAACAGGGATCACCCCAAATATCATATCAACAACGTTTTTAACCCCTTCAGTTAGGACATGCTTTATCCCACCGGCCTTAGAGGCGCGTTGCATTGCTTGTTCAAATCCCCACGAAAATACCCCATGACTGGCTGGGATGGTTTCGTCATCTTCATGGCGAGGGGTATCATCGATGTAATTATCTTTTTTCCATGATAGCGGAGGTAATTTAGGTACTATGATTGCGGCAACAAAACCGGCTAAACACACAGTGAGATAAAACGGGACAAAAAGGTGTTCAAGTTTGACTTGTGATATGACCACTAGGCTAAAGGTAATCGACACCGCAGAGAAGGTTGTGCCAATAACAGCCGCTTCGCGGGCGGTATAAAAACGAGTTTCGTATTGTTTGGTGGTCATTAAAATACCCACACTGCCGTCACCTAGCCAAGAGGCCATACAGTCAATGGCACTGCGTCCGGGTAAATTGAATATGGGACGCATCACTTTAGTTAATAAAGTGCCAAAAAATTCCAATAAACCAAAATTGAGTAATAGTGGTAATAACATGCCAGCAAAAATGAATACTGAAAACAGTACAGGCACTAAATCATTCAGTACTAAGCCACCGGTTGCCGATGAAATAATGGCGTCGGGTCCCACTTGCAAATAAACCATCACGATAAAGATTGCGCCTAATATTCGTATGGCTAACCAAAATAAATTCACTTTCAGCAAGGTGCGTAAAAAAGTGCTTTTACGCACGAATTTAGGATTAATGAGCTGAGTGAGCAACGAGGCTAATGCCATTAATACAACGATGCAGGTAACAATAAGCTGGATCGAGCTGCCCATTTGGCTTTGCAATGCTTTTGAGATAATGGCAATTGGAATGGTAATCGAACCTTCAATATTGATAGGCGTCATAAACAGTAGTAAGCCAATCAGTGACGGAATAATAAAGGTGAGAATTGTTTTAATGCTATGTTTTTTTTGTGTCACGTTAAATACACCTTACTTATGTGCTTTAAGTTGGCCAGCTGTGCTACCCAACGGTTTATCATGGACAGAAATTGAATGTCCATTCAGTTGTGTTTTTTGGGTAGGCAAGGTTACCCCCTTATCTGCTGTATGTAAAACGAATACTGAGTCGAATAGATATTAGTTAAATGTGAGTAGATATTTACTTAGGGGAAAGGTCAGGGTATATAATAAAACCCTAATCTAATCATTAGATTGGATATTTGTTGCTAAGGTGTTTTATCTTAGGCTTTATGTTGATATCCATTGTTTTAGCGCCATTAATGAGCACGGATATTCCCGCTAATTTTGATCACATTCTTTAAGCCATAATAGCTAGGACGGACTGCGTCCTTAGGGTCTAGGAATAGAGTGCCTGCGGCTGCTAGGACTCGAGGACACTTCGCTTCTAGGTTCTAGGTTCTAGGTTCTAGGGCGGACTTCGTCCTGCTAGGAAACGATAACAAGCGAACACTTCGCTGCTAAGATTTTATAGCATCTAGCCGCGCAGCGACCTAGGACCTAGAAGGAGCGAAGCACCGCCCTCTGGCGAGCTGGCGAGTTCCTAGAACCAATCAGTCGCGAAGCGACGATCTCTTATATTCAATCACTGCCTTTTTCAGTTATCCTAAGGGATCTTTGAAACGAGCATGTTGAAGTGACTTGGGTATATTCAGGACCCATTCGGAAGGTTTTTGGGATTTTAGGCACAGTCCATGCCGGGTAATCCTAACCAATAACCATTACAATGATGATTGATAATCGATGCATGGTTTTGATCATTTAACTGTTTTTTGATCAGGGTTTCAATATTCAGTGAGTTGTTTTTTGCATGCTCTAATGCATGGGCAAGATCTGAACCCATGGCAATATCGGTTAATTTATTGGGCGATATCCGCCAATAATCAATGCCCATATCCACCATCTGTGGGATTTGCTTAATCAGATTCACCTGTGCCGCTGACTGCGTTTGAATACCGTTCAAGCGTAATAAAGGTTGCGACTCCTGGGTTTGAGCCAGTAAACCTTTGCTGTGTCGTTGGCAAATTGTTTGGCATTTGTCTTTAGGAAGTTGGTAATGTTTGGCGGTAAAGCAACGCGCAGAATGAGCTAATGGTAAATACCCGTGGCCGAGCACTTCAATTTCAAACTTATGTTTATTGCCTTGATTAATAACTGAACTTAACCATTGTTGTGATAGTTCGCAAGGCATCACAAAACGGAACATCCCTTTTTGATGCAATAAATCAAGACTGGTTCGATTGTAATTATTAATTGTTGGTCCGCACACAAAGGGAACTTTGGCTTGGTGCGCATAATGCACCGCAGCCATATCATTGGCTTCAATACTGAAATCACCATTCTCAATCGCCCGTTTTAGCTCATTGAGTTCAGATTGTGCTTCTATTAGTGCCATGGTCGATAGCACCACATGCTTACCATGAGATTTAAGCATATTGGCAAGGTTAAGATAGTCGTTAAACTTCAGTTCACGACGGCGACTGCACACGGTTTCACCCAAATAAACGGTATCAATATTACTTAACGCGACTTGATCATAGAAATGTTCAACGTCAGTTTTTGACCAGCAGTAACTAATTGGAGCAAGTGATATTTTCATTGTGCAACCTTATTGCCATTGACGCTCATAAGCGCCCAATGTAGTAATTTGACCTTCAGATACTTTTGCTAACGCTTGTGACCATTGCGGTTGTTCGCAAAAAGACTCGGGACTGGCCAAATAAGCGTCGATAGCACTGCGCCAAACGTGAGTGACTTGGCTAACATAAGCAGGGCTGCGCTGACGGCCTTCAATTTTGAGTGATTTGATCCCCGCACGGGCAAGTTCAGGTAATAAGCTTAAGGTGTTTAAACTGGTAGGTGATTCCAGTAAATATTTTGCATCATGATCGTATTCGGCAACATAACGGCCTTTACAGACCACGGGATAACCTAGTTGTTGGCTCGCATCGGCTTTATCGATTAACACATCATTGAGCCGAGTCAGCTTGTCGCTGCCAGCATCTTGCCAGCGCACATGGTTAGCAGGGGAACATGAGCCGCCTGTATTAGGTGATTGGCCTGTGACATAAGATGATAAATGACAGCGTCCTTCAGCCATGATGCATAAACTCCCAAAAGCAAAGACTTCAAGTTCAACCGGGCTCACTTTGGCTAAATCTCGAACTTGTTTCATTGACAGCACTCGCGGCAACACTGCACGCTCAATATTAAAAGCCTGTTGATAGAATGACAATGCACCTAGGTTTGTGGCACTGGCCTGTACTGATAAATGCAAGGGAAGGTGCGGGTAGTGCTGGTGGGCATAATCGAGCAATGATAGATCCGCTACTATGAGTGCATCCATGTTTAACTGTGCCGCTAAATCGACGGCTTGATACCAACGATGTTCTTCACCGGGTTTAGGAAAGGTGTTTAGAGTTAAAAAGACTTTTCGGCCTTGGCGATGGGCCAATTGGGTGGCTTGCGTTAGCTGTAAGGCCGAAAAGTTTAAGCCTGCAAACGAACGCGCATTGGTGTCATCTTTAAGTCCGAGGTAAACCGCATCAGCGCCGGCATTGAACGCGGCTTTCAGTGACGCTAAATTACCTGCGGGGCATAAGAGTTCCATTTTGGTGTGCTCATTTTTTTTTAAGAAGAGGAGTGTAAATGTGATTGAGTTAACATGATTTGATTTAAAACAGGTTTCGTTAGATCAATTACCAGTAAACTGACTCTATTACTCGTTCTATTTCCAAGTAGGTACTCTCGATGGCTCAAGCGTTTACACAACAATTATCGCAACACTTATCGCAACAGTTGTTACATTTTGCGCCTCAAGTTAGCCGTCGTTCATTGAACGTGATGCCGGAAAAGTTAAAAATAATCGTCATCAATAAACTACTGAATTTAGTGTTAGCTGAACAATTGATGTCAGATGAACTCCATTTTCTACAGCAAAAGTGGGTTGGTATTTGTGTCGACGATATTGGTTTACGTTTTGAGGTGAGTATGGACACACAATTACAGGTGCGATCTTTTACCCAGCCCGATGTGACATTCAGTGCCAATGTGCCTGAGTTAGTTTTGGTTGCGGCAGGTAAAGAAGATCCAGACACACTCTTTTTCCAGCGTAAATTACGCATTGAAGGGGATACTGAATTAGGGTTAGAAGTCAAAAATATGTTGCTGTCTATTGAATTAGAGAACTTACCTAAACCAGCGCAAATTGGCATTGAAAAATTTGCAAAAATGCTGCAAATATTAACAGCTAATGAGTGATTGCCTTGTTGTTTAATATAAAAAAACGGCGCATTTAGCGCCGTTTTTGCCGGTGTCAGATGCTCAATGTTGACATGACAACTTGTCCGTAAGCATGGCGAATTGATTTAGCCATGGGTTTTGTGACTCTGCTGTGGGTCTGAATTTATACCATCAATGGCACAAACCGATCCGCAAGTCGGCTTGTCGAAGTGATCCTCGCCTCCAGTGCTGCATGGACCCAATGTTCTACGCATTCAGAGTCTTATGCATTCAGTGTCGGTTTTATCACCATCGCCGAAAACCCATTGACCGACACTAAGCGACGTCGGTGGGGTGTTCATAACAGCTTCACCTATGGTGATAACCTTTTAGGGCATTCGGGTTTTGCATCACAATGAATGTCGCTATCGTCGCTATTAATACCATAAAAATATCCGCTAAACTGAGTTTAGCGGATATTGATTTTCTGACGCAAAGCGTCAAAGGATGGTGACATATTGCCAGTGCTAGACTAGTGCTAGACTCTTTATTGCTAGAATATTAGTGCTAGTCATCGCTAGTAACAGATTTACTCAGCGGGCTCGACCACGATATTATGATCTAAGGTGACGGCCGTTTGGGTCATCAATCTGCCGTTAACCGTCGCGTCCGTATTTAAGCTTATGCCTTTTTCAGCCAAAACCACACCCTCAAAATGCACCGTTGTATCAAGTGCCACACCGGCACTTCCGGCCACTTGCCAGAAGATATTTTTTGCCTGAGCGCCGCCTTCTAAAGTAATACGACTGGCACCCTCTTGAGTAAGGTCACCTGCTATCTGAAAAATCCACACGTCATTGGCACTGCCTGAAAGGGTCACATTGGTAGTGATCAACACACCTGAACTCCACTTATATAGACCTGGCTCTAACGTCATGCCACTAATATTACCGGCACCGAGTTCAGTATAGTCGGGTAACGTTCTGCCAGCAGCATCGTTATAGGCTGTGCCCATATCAAGCACGGCTTGGGCAACCAGAGTATTATCAGGTGCTGCGCCTTTAAAGCAGTTAACTACACCACTACCTGTGTATCCGACGTCTGAGCCATAAATAGTACCGTTGATTTCAGAACACGTTACATTGTCCATCGCAGCCGACGTGATAGGGCTTGCACCTATGTCGCCTGTTATAGCGGAAGCTGGAACATTGGTAATACCAGATTTAGTCAAAATGGCAAAATCCCCAGCAGTGCTTAAGTTAACCGGTTTTGGCCCAAGAGCCGCGGCAGCACTAGTGGTAAAACTCCAGCTGAACTTCGTCGCTAATAGATTAGCTGGGATCGCCAAATCGGCGATAGCAGTAGTCAGGGTCGCGGTATAGAGCGTATTGGCCGCTAAATTATCATCTGGATTGAAGCTTGCCTTGGTGCCTTGAAAACTAATCACACCCGCGACAAGATTTGTACCATCACTTAAGGTAAAGCTGGATCCGTTTACCGTATTAGGATCAAGCGCCTCACTAAAATCAGCGGTCACATTTCTATTCAAAGCAAAATTCTTGGCTAGATCAACCGGGTCGTTTGATACTATCTGTGGTGCAATAACATCATGCAACGCAGAGGTGGTAAATGACCAGCTAAAGCCACTGGTCAGCGCGACGCCTTTAGCATTTTTTACATCCGTTGTGATTGATACTTGGTACTGAGTGTTATACGTAAAATCACTGTTTGGGGTAAACACAGCGGTATGACTCGTTTCATTATAAGAGACGGCTCCTACCACGACGGTTTCGCTGGCATCTTTTACAATAAAGCTGGCATCATTAATCGTTTGCCCATCCATGGCTTCATTGAAAGTTACTGTGACCTGTTGGTTGATCGCCACATTAGCCGCAAGATCACTTGGATTGCTGATATTAATAGTCGGCACAACTTCTGGCGCAATGACGGACACAATAGCTGGATCGTTGTTATCGTCACTACAACCCGCGACTAAGGTAAGCAGCACTGCGGCGCTAGCCCACATCGGCTGAGTAAAATGTTTTTTGCTTGTGTGCATATTTTGTATCCTTTAAAAAAATTTAACCTCGCAACACCAAGAATGCTTACGTCCTTCATCGGGAATAGAGCCGATAAATAGATTTTCTTTGCTGCTGTGAATGGTCGGTTATGCCAAAAGGCATTCATTGATAGGTAAATGGTTTATCGGTAACGGTGCTTAAAAATCGCAATGTTTTGCGCTTATATCAGCACCGCTTAGGGATCCTTGAGGAGACAAGCTATCTGTCTCCTCGGTCTTTTGTTAAGTCGACTCGTGTCAGTCGACCGTCAAACTAAGGTTTTTTGGTTATATCATTGGATTCCAAAGTAACCTCTTCCGTAACCGCCATTAGTCGACCTGTGACGATAGCATCGGTAAGCACATTCACTTTTGACCAAGCGAAGACATTGCCAGCGAAGCTGGTGCCAGTGCCGATAACGGTTTTTCCTGCGGTTCTCCAATAGACGTTCTTTGCCTGTGCGCCATTGCTAAGGACAATGTCGCCACCTGGAGCACCAGTAGATAGATCACCGCCTATGGTAAAGATGAACACAGAATCAGGCTCTCCTTGAGCATCAAGCGTAAGAGTACCGGTCTGAATAGTGACGTTAGATGCCGTTTTATAGACACCACGAGTCATGGTCAGATTACCCAATTCAATCGGAAGCACCTGAGTAGCAGCGTTTGGATTAGGATCTTTCGCGAGAAAGCTATAGGCAATACCTAAATCAGTTCTCGACTGATTGATAAATGCAACCATTGAGGCATAAGGCACAGGGATCACATAAGGGGGTGTGCTGTCGTCGCCCGCATAAGATAAGCCATTGGTCAGTTCATCAAGTTCGCCTGCCTTCACTCCAGGGGTAAAGCCTGCATAATAAGAGCGTGCTTGGTCAAGAATAGCCAAGTCACCACCGACAATGGCAGAACCACTCGTGGTCGTAATGGCCTGTGAGGCAAGGATGGCAAAACGCGCCACTTCACCCAATTCTGGTGCTAGCGGGTTATTGAGTATCGCTTCTTCGACCGTCAGGTTTGTTTCCGCTGATTTGCCGTCTAGTGTTGCAATAATGACGGATGTACCGACATCAACGCCGCTAGCGAGACCGCTGTTTGACTTACCGTTGGCATTCATAGTGGCTACCTGTGTATCGGCAGATGACCAAGTAACTGATGAGGTGATATTAATTTCGCTAGTGTCAGAATAAGTTCCTGTAGCAGTGAACTGTTTCGTATTACCGTTAGAAATTATCGGATCACTCGGCGTTACTGTAATTGAATCCAGCGTCGCATTTATGACAGTCAAGTTGCTATCATCGGATATCGTGTCTAAGGTTGCCGTAATAATCGACGAACCTGCATCAATACCAGTGGCAAGACCGTTAGTATCTATCGTTGCTACTAAGAGATCTGTTGATGACCAGATCACCTTTGTCGATACATCATGAACAGAGTCGTCTGAATAAGTGCCGGTGGCAGCAAACTGCTTGCTCATACCCTTGATAACGCTCGGAGTAGCTGGCGAAACAACTAATGAACTCAATATGGCATTAGTGACAGTTAATGTTGTACTACCTGATGTAGCACCTGATGTTGCGGTAATATCTGACGTACCAGAGGCCACGCCACTTGCAAGACCATTAGTGTTTACTGTAGCAACACTGGTATTTGCAGAAGACCACTCAGCTGAGGCCGTGATGTCAGTCGATGTTCCGTCTGAGAAAACCCCTGTAGCTTTTAATTGTTGCGTTTGGTCTTTGGGAATACTTGGATTGCCTGGCGTTACCGTAATTGAAGATAACGTCGCATCCGTAACCGTTAACACTGAAGTGGCTGATATCGCGCCTGAGGTTGCGGTAATAACCGACGACCCAGTGGCAATACCTCTTGCAATACCACTAGAGACCACTGTCGCAACACTGGTATCAGCCGATGACCAAGTCACTGAGGTGGTGATATCAACAGATGTACCATCGGAATACGTACCGGTAGCAGTAAACTGCTCGGTCAAGCCATTGGCAATGCTGGGGTCAACAGGTGTTAGCGCAATTGAATTCAACACCGCATCCGTAACAGTTAACGTTGAAGTCGCTGATTTAGCACCAAAAGTTGCGGTAACAACTGAGGTACCCGTGGCAAGGGCACTCGCCAGACCACTATCATTTACTGTCGCAACGTCGGTCTCTGCAGATAACCAAGTGGCTGACGCCGTAATGTCAACTGAGATACCGTCTGAATAAGTCGCGGTCGCGGTCAACTGCTGGGTCAAGCCTTTGGTAATGCTTGGGTCAATGGGCGTTAACGCTATTGAGCTTAAAATAGTATCTGTGATGGTGAGCTCAGTCGTTGTTTCCTCAGAGCCTAAAGAAGCGGTAATAAGCGCAGAGCCTATGGCAACGCCGCTGGCAAGGCCACTCTCATTCACTGTGGCAACTTGCGTATTGGCCGATGACCAAGTGACTGATGCGGTGACATCTGGCGACGTGCCGTTCGAATAAGTACCAGTAACCATGAACTGTTTGGTCAAGCCATTGGCAATGCTCGGATTAGCTGGTGTGATGGCCAGATAATTGAGCATTGCATCGGTGACGGTTAGCGTGGTTGTTGCCGATTGCACATCTGATGAGCTTATAGATGCTGTAATCGCAGCTGAACCTGGGATAACCCCTGTGGCGAGACCGCTGCCATTGATTGTGGCAATAGCCGAGTCATCAGATGACCAGGTTGCCGAGCTGGAGATATCAGACGAGGTGCCGTCCGAATAGGTGCCTATAGCAGTAAACTGTTGCTTCAAGCCGGCGGGCAAGCTTGAGTTGGCAGGGGTAATTGCTATGGATGATAGTACGGCCCCATTATCGTTATTAGTGTCGTTATTATCGTCGTTATTACAACCCGCTAAGAGGAAAACTCCCAGCAGCATCGTAAATAGAAGCGATGCCTTTTTGTTAAATATATTCATACCATTATTCCTTAGAAATTCTGTGAAATTACGTTTACATTCCCTTTACTTTTCCGTCTTCTTCCTGCTTATTGTTGATGGCGACAATGACTGATAATCAAGTTAGATTCTCTGTTGTGTGATCTTATCTGTTTACTGAAAAAACTAGACCTATTTTCCGGGTGAGATAGTGGTAACGTTAATATAGTTAAAGCAACAGTCATGCCAATAAGTTAAAGTTGTCAAATATAATTAAATAATTGTTTAGTAACAATTGTTTAATACTATATATTCATTAATTACACCGACGAGGCAGGAATATTCTAGGCCTCAGCATATGACAGAACCGTAATATATGGAGGGGTTTGTGTTGTAAAAACAGTAAATAGTACGGTTTTCCAGAAGAATAAATTTAAGCGTTTTACGTCATAAAATGTTATATTTACGCCACTGAAAAAATACCTAAAAGGCCTCAAAGGCCGCATTGAAATTGCTTCCTTTGTTTCCTCCCGCATATCTGTTTTGCCTGTGTGAAGCCAGATAGGTCGTTTCGGCCAGGATCAACGGATAGTGATAGAGATTCGTCATGAAAAGTAACAATAAAATAATTCCGTCAAGCTTAGCCAAGTCTGATGCAGAGCGGTTTAACGCGGCAATTGAAGAGATCACCGAGCACAGGCAGGCTGAAGAAGCACTGCTCAATGCCGGGGCGCTGCAGCGGGCTATTTTCAATAGCGCTAATTTCTCCTGCATTGCTACCGATGCTAAAGGCGTCATCCAGATTTTCAACGTCGGCGCCGAACGGATGCTGGGTTACTTGGCCGATGATGTGGTGGACAAGATCACGCCTGCCGATATTTCCGATCCCCAGGAAGTGATTGCGCGTGCCGAGGCGCTCTCAGATGAACTTGGCACCTTGATAGAGCCTGGCTTCGATGCGCTGGTATTCAAGGCGACACGCGGGATTGAAGATATCTACGAATTGACTTACATCCGTAAGGATGGCAACCGCCTTCCTGCCGTGGTATCGGTCACGGCACTGCGCGACGAGCAGGAGGCGATCATCGGTTATCTGTTGATCGGCACCGATAATAGTGTTGGCAAACAGGCAGAAGAAGCGCTGCTCAAAGCGGGCGAACTGCAGAGTGCCATTTTCAACAGTGCCAACTTTTCCAGTATTGCCACGGATGCGGAAGGCGTTATCCAGATATTTAACGTGGGCGCCGAGCGTATGCTGGGTTACACAGCGGAAGAGGTGATGAACAAGATCACCCCAGCCGACATTTCCGATCCCCTGGAGGTTATTGAGCGCGCTAAAGTACTCAGTCTTGAACTTGACACCCCGATCACCCCCGGCTTCGATGCGCTAGTATTTAAGGCGACACGCGGGATTGAAGATATCTATGAATTAACCTACATCCGTAAGGATGGTAGCCGCTTTCCGGCGGTAGTGTCGGTCACAGCACTACGCGACGACGAGGAGAGCATCATAGGTTATCTGTTGATCGGCACCGATAACAGTGTCGGCAAGGCAGCGGAAGAGGAAATTATCAAAGCGGGCGCATTGCAGAATGCCATTTTCAATAGTGCCAACTTTTCCAGTATTGCCACCGATGCACTCGGCGTGATCCAGATTTTCAATGTGGGCGCCGAGCGAATGCTGGGCTACACAGCAGATGAGGTGATGAACAAGATCACCCCCGCCGACATTTCCGATCCACAAGAAGTTATCGAACGCGCCAAAGTTCTGAGTCTTGAACTTGACACTGCGATCACGCCCGGGTTCGATGCTTTGGTGTTCAAAGCCCGGCGCGGCATTGAGGATATCTACGAGCTGACCTACATCCGCAAGGACGGTAGCCGCTTTCCGGCGGTCGTGTCGGTAACCGCGCTCCGGGATGAGCAAGACGCTATCATAGGTTATCTACTGATCGGCACCGACAACACCGCGCGTAAACGCATCGAGCAAGAGCAAAAAGAACTCAGTCAGCGCCTGCAAGACCAACATTTTTATACCCGTAACCTGATTGAATCCAACATTGATGCACTGACGACTACCGATCCGTCCGGTATTATTACCGATGTTAACAAGGAGATGGAGCTGCTCACGGACTGCAGCCGTGATGAAATGCTCGGTACGCCATTTAAAGACTACTTTACCAATCCGGAGCTTGCCGTGGCTGGAATAACAAAGGTGCTATGTGAAAAGAAGGTCACCGACCTTGAGCTCACCGCGCGCGCCCAAAACGGCCAGGAGACGGTAGTCTCCATTAACGCGACCACTTTTTATGACCGGGACAATAATCTGCAGGGAGTGTTTTACGGTGCCCGCGATGTGACTGAGCGCAATCGTTTGGATCAAAAATTACAGGACAAAAATGTTGAGTTGGAAAGTGCCACTATGGCAGCAGAGAAAGCCAACCTCGCCAAATCCGATTTTTTGTCTAGTATGAGCCATGAACTGCGTACGCCACTTGGCGCGATCCTCGGTTTTGCTCAACTACTAGAGTCGAGCACGCCACCCCCGCAGCATACGCAGCAAAAAAGCATTGCTCAGATCCTCAAGGCGGGGTGGTATTTGTTGGAGTTAATCAATGAAGTCCTCGATCTGGCGTTGATTGAATCTGGCAAGCTGCCCATGTCAATCGAAACGATTTCGCTGGACGAAGTGATGCAGGAATGCATCTTGATGAGCGAGCCGCAAGCGAAAACCTATGGTATCAAGATGATCTTTAACCGTTCGGACTCGATAAACTTTGTCAACGTCGATCGGACCAGGCTAAAGCAGGTGATTCTTAATCTGCTTTCCAATGCGATTAAATACAATCGTGAGGGTGGCAGCGTGATATTAGAAAGCAGCCAAAGCACGGAAGATATGATCCGGATCAGTGTCCGCGATACAGGTGAAGGATTGTCAGAGGAGCAACTTGGGCAACTTTTCCAACCGTTTAACCGTCTGGGGCAAGAAGCCAATAATCAAGAAGGAACCGGGATCGGGCTGGTGGTCAGTAAACGTTTGGTCGAATCGATGGACGGCATTATCGGTGTACAAAGCCATGTCGGCGTTGGCAGCGTGTTCTGGTTTGAACTGAAGCGTACCGTCGACTCCTTATCTAACCTTGATGCGACGACATCAATGCCCTTGCTACCACTTCAATGTGAGGACCCTGAACGGTTGAAAAGCTTGCTCTATGTTGAGGATAATCCTGCTAACTTGATGCTCGTTGAGGATATCATTGCCCGTCGACCCAATCTGCGTTTTCTCAGTGCTACGGACGCCGTCAGCGGTATCGAGATGGCGCATACCTATCAGCCGGATGTGATCTTGATGGACATCAACCTGCCGGGGATCAGCGGCTTGACCGCATTGCATATTCTCAGGGAAGATCCGACCACAGCCGCTATCCCGGTGATGGCACTGAGTGCGAATGCCATTCCTCGCGATATTGAGAAAGGTCTGGACGCCGGCTTCTTTCGTTATTTGACTAAACCGCTGCGGATTAATGAATTTTTGAAGACATTAGACATCGCGCTTGAATATACCAATCAGTCAGCAGATATCCCCAATAATGAGGTGACCTGATGACGATCACTGCAACGGACATTCTCAATGCCAAGATTCTGATTGTCGATGATCAAGAGCCTAATGTGACTCTGCTCGAGCAATTACTGCTTGAAAGCGGCTATACAAGGGTGACGACAACCATGGATCCTCAAGCTGTTTGTGACCTAAATGCTGAAAACCATTATGATCTTGTTCTGCTTGATCTGCAGATGCCGAGGATGGATGGATTTGAGGTGATGGCAGCGCTTAAGGCTGACGATCCGGCCGACTATTTACCTGTGCTCGTTCTCACCGCCCAACCAGGCCATAAACTGCAAGCACTACAATCTGGTGCCAAGGATTTTATCAGTAAACCTTTTGATCTGGTCGAAGTCAAAACGCGCATCCATAACATGCTGGAAGTGCGCTTGCTTTATAAGCAACTGGAGAGCAGTAACGACACACTGGAAGATACAGTGCAAAAACGTACGGCAGAGCTGCTCCGCATTAATCTGCAATGCACCGAGGAAATAGAGGAACGTAAAAAGGCCGAAGCGTCACTGCAAGGAACGTATACAGAAATTAAACAGTTGAAGGACAAACTTCAGGCAGAGAACGTTTATCTGCAGCAAGAAGTGGCGCGGCAGTTTAATTTCGACGAAATTATCGGTAACAGCCAACTGCTCTCGCAGGTGTTTCATCAAGTTGAGCAAGTTGCGCCTATGAATGCGACCGTACTGTTGCTTGGTGAGACCGGCACAGGTAAAGGCTTAGTCGCCCGCGCTATCCACAGCCGCAACGCACGCAAAAAAAGTCCGTTGATCACGGTAGACTGTACTACCCTGCCAGCAACGCTGATCGAGAGCGAGCTGTTTGGCCGGGAGCGGGGCGCTTTCACCGGTTCCGATAGCAAACAGATAGGTCGTTTTGAGCTGGCCGATGGCGGCACTCTGTTTCTTGATGAGATTGGCGAAATGCCACTCGAGATGCAGGCCAAACTGCTCCGAGTGATTCAGGATGGCGAATTTGAACGCCTGGGGAGTCCTCACACAATTAAGGTCGACGTGCGCATTATCGCCGCCACCAATCGCAATCTGATTGATGAAGTGCGTAATGGTAAGTTCCGTGAAGATCTCTATTATCGGCTGAACGTATTCCCGATCACCTTGCCGCCACTAAGGCAACGTAAGGAAGATATTCCGTTGCTGGTCAACCATTTTGTGGCTAAATTTAATAAGAAAATCGGCAAGCAGATTAATATCGTCAGCAACGCGGCGCAGAACACCCTGCAGCAGCATCACTGGCCCGGCAATGTACGAGAGCTGGAAAGTGCCATTGAACGAGCTGTGATCCTCAGCGCAGGAACATCACTGCAGATCTTAGATCGCTTTGATAGCTTTGACAAACGAGTGTCTAGCAACGATCGCTTCGATGGCGTTAACAGACGAGTACCTAGGGAGGAACCTTCGGTTAAAACGCTGGTTGAGTTGGAGCATGAGCATATTATTAACGTGTTGCAGCAGACCAATTGGCGCATTGAAGGCCAGCAAGGTGCGGCAGTGATCCTCGGACTCAACCCCAGCACCCTGCGTGCCCGAATGCGCAAATATGGCATAGTGCGCCATTAACATTAACTGCGGCACTAACATTAATAAGCAAAATAGGGGCAAACATGTTAGATTTTTAAGCGCGATATTGTGGCTTAATATACCCAAATAACCTCGGAATGCACTATTGATCATGTCAAGAAGTGACAGCGTTCAAGGTTCTAGGAATAGGACGACTACGGCTGCTAATGCGACCTTTGGTCTGCTAGGTTCTAGTGTTGCCTCGCTGCTGGGACGGGCGGCGTCCTACTAGTGTCGCTTCGCTGCTAAGATGTTATAGGATCTCGCCGCGCAGCGTCCTAGCATCTAGGACTGGTAATGTGAGTCGCCGCAGTTCCCAAATCAATTCACAAATCAGTCCCCAAATAAGCAACAACTATTTACCTTTCTTGTCTAGCGGGTATCATCCCGATATAGCTTGTTATTGCTCAAAATTAACTCTACTCTCTATGAGAAATTTACATCCTAAACCAAAGGAAATCCAATGAAAACAGTTCTCGCAGTCGCCGCAGTTATGTTAACTTATTTGACTTGTATTTCGGGTGCCTACGCTGGCGTAGTTTCCTCGGAGCAGGTTATAGTCCAACAGCAAAATATATATAATAAACAGCAAGTTATCGAGATGTTCAACAACGCTGAGGTTCAAGGCAAACTGGTGGCACTTGGGGTCAGTCTCAAGGATGCAGAGATGCGCATTGCCAGTATGACCGATCAGGAAATAAATCAATTAAATACCCAGATGAATGATATGCCTGCAGCTGCTGGCGTAGTAGGGGTTGTCGTCACAGTATTAGTTGTGTTGGTGGTGCTCGATTTGGTGGGTGTTACCGATGTATTTTCCTTTATTCGGCCGATAAATTAAATCGTATTTTCAAGCATGAATGCCATCAGCATGTTCACAAAAGCCATGTGTATTACTGGCTTTTGTTTATGTCTCAGCGGCTGTCTGTCGATACCACCCCAGACCGCCATATTGCTAGCCAACCCGCCCGCTATTGCGCATAAACATCAAATTACTGGGGTGCCTTTTTACCCTCAAGAGGATTATTTCTGTGGCCCCACCACGCTCGCGGAAGTATTCAATTTTTATGGGGTAATCAAAACGCCGCAACAAATAGCGCCGGCACTGTTTATTCCAGAGTTGCAAGGCAGTTTACAAATTGAAATGGTTGCAGCTGCACGTCAACAGGGGCTGCTGGCCTATGCAGAATCAGGCAATCTGACCCAGCTACTGTCTTTGGTGAGTGAAAATATTCCGGTCATTATTTTACAAAATGTATCGACCTCATGGTATCCAATGTGGCATTACGCAGTGGTGACAGGTTATGACTTGGATAAGCAGTATGTGCGGTTGCATTCAGGCACCAATAAAAATCGTATTGCCGAACTGAAGGTATTTGAACGAACCTGGCTGCGTGGTCAGTATTGGTTGTTGGCTGCCGTGCCAGCGGATAAAACCAGTTTACATTTTGATCCTTTCATTTATGCCAGCGCCGCTCAGGATCTGCTCAGTAGTGGTAAAAGTACTCAAGGGATCAGTGCCCTTGAAAATGCCACCAGACAATGGCCTGACTACTGGCTAAGTTACTTTTTACTCGGCAATTATTATTTAGCCATTGATAACGCCCAGGCCGCTTTTTGGTATCAACAGGGATTGACTTATATTGATCAACAGGCTGAGCAACAGGCCGCCTATTTAAATAACTTCGCCTATAGTTTGTCTTTGTCTGGTTGCAAACCGCGTGCGATGGAAATAATCGAAAAAGCGCGTAGACTTCAACCCGAAGATAGCAATATTCGCAGCAGCCAAAAAGACATAGAAAAAATGCCTGATAACGCGAGTTGCTCAGTCAATTAAGCTAACATTATTCAAGATGACAATAAAACTGAGCGCTGTTGATATTGCTGAATACTTTACTCTCACTGAATAATGAATAAACAGTCTGTAAAAACAATATTACGACTTGGGGTTAATCAGCCGATATTTGGGTGTTTTTTGTAAAGTGCAGAAAAATAGCTAAGGCAATCAAAAGTAATGCAGTACTGCAAATAATGGCGACTGGATAATATAAATTACCGGCGAGATCGAGTTGACTATACTTAATCACCATTATTAATCCCTCAAGCGATAGCGCAATACAAACCGTTCCGATAAATCTAGGGATCGTTCTCCTTAAGATGGCAACAGCATCACTCTCACTTTCCTCATGGCCTGAATACTCTTTATTTATCACCAAAGCCAACTCAAATACTGCAAGCGCGATGATCCCAGTATTGATGCTACTCAAAAAAATCTGCATGATGTCAGTTCCATTTGAAATACCTTTGAAAATGGTCGTCATTAATGAAAACATAATAGCCACAGTTAAGCCTAAAAAAATCATTGTGAATGATTTTGCTAAAATACTTTTAATCCAAAAAAATAATTTATTATTCATCTTACCTTCTGTTATATTTTAACGTTTATACATCACCGAATGGTCAGGGAAAGCCTTTAGCGTTAGCGTATTTAACGTGTAACCTACTAAATAAAAATACCGCCATTGATTTGCTTCAAAATAATTAAAAAAGCTTGAAAAACCAATGAAATAAACCAAAAAAAACAGGATTACAGAGCTGAGCTTGTAATCCTGTTAAATTGACTTGTAGGGGAAAATATTTACCTAACATCTCCCCCTCTTACTTGCTACTTATTCAGCAGGCTGAGTAATGGCATTTTGTTGTAAAGTCACTGCCGTTTGAGCTAATAATCGACCGTTGATAGAGGTGCCGGTATTTACGGCAATCATCGTTTTACTCAGCACGATACCTTCAAAATGTGAGTTCGTTCCTAGCGTTACCGAGCCAGCGACCTGCCAGAAAATGTTTTTGGCTAGTGCGCCACCCGCTAACGTCACGTTCATTGCATTAGCCTGATTAAGATTACCTGCCACCTGCATAATCCAGACATCATTTGGGCCGCCAGAAAGGGTGACATCTTTACTGATATTAAGGTCTGAAGACCATTTGTAAAGACCTGGAGCCATCGTTAGGCCGCCAATTTCGCCGGCACCAAGTTCATTGAAATCCACTGAAACACGTCCTGCGGCGTCGTCATAAGCAAATCCCATGTCACCCACAGCCAATTCTAGGTAGCTTGCTGAATTTATCGCGCAAGGAGCTGGGCCCGCAGTGTCAACCGTGTAAATAGCGCCGGTGACTTCATTACAGTTAAGTAGTAGCGCCGCACCTGTGATAGGGCTAGTGCCGACATCACCAACAATGGCAGAACGATAAACATCAGTAATACCTGTTTGACTCAAAATAGTGAATGAACCTGCGCTTTTAAGATTAACTGCAGTTGGGCCAGCAGCCATCGCATTTCCAGCAAATAAACCACCAATAACTAATGGCAACAGTAATTTGTTTAAATTGTTTTTAAGCATGATCATCATTATTTCCCTTATAAGGAATGTTAAATTGAGTAGTAACAAGATTGTTACTACTTTCGGACTGGTTGTCCGTTCTATTGAGGTGTTTTGCAACGAGTATGCCAGAATGAATATCGAACCTAAATTATGGTAACTCATTGATATAAATGCTATATTTCTGCGTTTGAATAATATCAACTGCTAAGCTACTAAATACCTAACTAGCATATTTACCTGAACTACCATATTTGATAGTTTTCCGTATAACTATTTAAGGGTTTACATACATTATCGAATAACTAATCACCGTCGTTTGAAGGCGGATTATGTTATCTGAGCGGGTGATAAGTTCGAGTGAAAGCCCCTGGTTGTCGCTGAATCGGTGAAGTAAGAAGGCCATAGACTTTCAAGCTTAACTAAGGCCAAGCTCATCGTTCGCATCAGTGAGGTCAATGGCAACGTCATCCAATGTATTGGGATGATGTTGGTGGTGCCAAGGGCTTTGACAATCTGGCGAACGTCGATTTTTTGTTGCCTCAAAGGCATACATCCAAGCGCCACTATTCCCAGAAATATCCTCTCGGCGCGATAATTTGTTAATGCATACTCAAGGTCGCCATCGCTGATAAGCAGTAATTAATATGGAGATATTAAGAGATCGTGCGGTTAACGTTTTGTCATCAGCTTAGGTTGGCGAATAACCCCCTCTGTCACTATTGCTGATAAGCCATAATATGGAGGTATTAAGAAATCGTGGGTTAACGTTTTGTCGTTAACTCAGATTGGCGAATAAATTCCTCTGCCACTATTGTTAATAAGCCATAATATTGAGGGGTTAAGAAAGGGTGCGATTAATGTTTTGTCGTCAGCTTAGGTTGACGAATAAACCCCTCTGTCACCATTGCTGATGTTGCCATCGCGGATAAGCCATAATATGGAGGTGTTAAGAAATCGTGCGGTTAACGTTTTGTCGTTAACTCAGATTGACGAATAACCCCCTCTGTCACTATTGCTGATAAGCCATAATATGGAGGTATTAAGAAATCGTGGGTTAACGTTTTGTCGTTAACTCAGATTGGCGAATAAATTCCTCTGCCACTATTGTTAATAAGCCATAATATTGAGGGGTTAAGAAAGGGTGCGATTAACGTTTTGTCGTCAGCTTAGGTTGACGAATAAACCCCTCTGTCACCATTGCTGATGTTGCCATCGCGGATAAGCCATAATATGGAGGTGTTAAGAAATCGTGCGATTAACGTTTTGTCGTTAACTCAGATTGGCGAATAAAACCCTCTGTCACTATTACTGATGTCGCCATCGTGGATAAGCCATAATTAATATGGAGGTGTTAAGAAAGGGTGCGATTAACGTTTTGTCGCCCGCGTTGTCTGCTTGACGGTTAATGTCCTCATCTCGTTTCCTAATCTTTGACATGGGTTGCCTAGATCATCCAATAGCATTGGTCATTATCTGTTAGAGAGGTCTTTATTTATGGCGCAGCGCTCTCTATTGTTGAATGTACAGTCGTTTCGTTAAAGGTAATGACTGTCGGTGGCATAGGTTCAACATAGTCCGTGCAGGTGTTAATCTGCCAGTTTGCCCGTGATTGCTGCGTATTTTATTAATAGCGCATCTTGTGACTCTATATGTTCTGGGTCGGGATCAATACAATCAATGGGACAAACCGATACACAAGTCGGCTTGTCGTAATGCCCGACGCATTCAGTGCACAATGCGGGATCAATTTCATACACCTCTTCACCCATAGTGATAGCCTCATTAGGGCATTCGGGTTCGCACATGTCACAATTGATGCAGCTATCGTCAATGATTAATGCCATAAAAACCTTAAGTTAACCGGGTTGATGAGGGTTTCGCGTATCTAACCCTTCAGGTAGGTTACGCATTAACATCGCTTTGTTTACATTAATATCCACTGGCAGCGCTAGAAACACGAAGTGCCCTGAGCCTAACGCGGAATCGATTGACTCGCCTTTGCGATTAAGTAACGATTCAATAGTGATAACAAAATTACCTTCGGTTGTCATTACTTCAACACTGTCACCGACGGAAAATTTATTTTTAACGTCAATTTCAGCTAATCCTTGAGCATTTCGTTGCCCGGTAAACTCACCGACAAATTGCTGGCTATCACTGACAGAGTGACCATATTGATAATTTTGATATTCGTCATGGACATGGCGACGTAAAAATCCTTCGGTATAACCGCGATGCGCTAAGCCTTCAAGGTTGCTCATCAGGGTTCGATCAAAATCTTTGCCGGCAGCCGCATCTTCAATGGCTTGGCGGTATAATTGCGCCGTGCGCGCGACATAGTAAAAAGATTTGGTACGGCCTTCAATTTTTAATGAATCCACGCCCATTCGGGTTAAGCGATCCACATGTTGAATGGCGCGTAAATCTTTTGAGTTCATGATGTAGGTGCCATGCTCATCTTCAAACGCAGGCATATATTCACCAGGCCGCCCAGCTTCTTGCAGCAGAACTATGTCGCTACTGGGTTGGCCAGAACCTAATGTTGGCGATTCAAACTGTACCGTGGGGGCGACAGGGATGATATCACCGGTCTCAGTTTGCTGTGCTTGATGCACATCGTATTTCCATCGACAAGAATTAGTACAGGTTCCTTGGTTTGGGTCGCGCTTATTCATGTAACCAGAGAGTAAACAACGGCCAGAATACGCCATGCAAAGTGCACCGTGAACAAACACTTCTAATTCAATATCGGGACAACGTTGACGAATTTCTTCAATTTCATCCAGTGACAATTCACGAGACAAAATGACCCGTTTAATGCCTTGTTGTTGCCAGAATTTAACTGACGCCCAGTTAATCGCGTTAGCTTGAACCGATAAGTGCACCACTTGCTCAGGAAACGCTTCGCGGACCATCATGATAAGCCCTGGGTCTGACATAATAACGGCGTCAGGCTTCATCGCAATGACGGGTTGCATGTCTTTAATATAGGTTTTTAGCTTGGCATTATGAGGTGCAATATTACTCACAACATACAATTTTTTGCCAAGGGTATGAGCCTCTTCTATACCGGTGGCGAGCGTTTCCATTTTGAAATCATTATTTCTGACTCGTAAGCTATAACGAGGTTGGCCTGCGTAAACGGCATCGGCACCATAAGCAAAGGCGTAACGCATATTTTTAAGCGTACCAGCGGGAGATAATAATTCAGGTTTAAACATGGTTTTTCTCGACCTAATGGGATATTGCATAACTCAAGGTCGAAAGCTTACTGAAGGATATTAGCGCGGACAAATATAGCCTTGGTATTTGTGATGTCGGTTGTCTTTTTAGTATGACAAAGGCAATATTTAAGCGATTAATTGGCACAACAGCGGACAATTAATTAAGTTCTAGCTTGTTGAGTAATCGCAAACGTTATCGGTTTGGGTATATAATCACAACATTATTGACTATATATTTATGGAGACTCCATGTCGACGGAACATCAACTCTTGGTTGGACTATTAAAGAAGCTTAAAGATGATGCTTTAGTGCTACCGACATTGCCTGAAGTGGCTATGCGCGTTCAAGAAGTCGTGTCTCGTCAAGATTCAAGTCTTAAACAAGTCGCAGATATTATTGGTCAAGATGCCGCTATCTCAGCTCGAATTATTAAAGTGGCTAACAGTGCCTTGTATTCACGGGGTAACAAAGCGGAAAGTATCAATGCTGCGGTTAGCCGTATTGGCTTAGTGCAAATAAAATCTATTACCACTTCTGTTGCCATGGAGCAGTTATTTATCTCCACTAACGAAATGGTGTGGGAAGTCATGGATGAAGTATGGAAAACCTCGATTGAGGTCACCGCTTCATCCTGTGCCATGCTCGAAATGTATAATAAGCGTCATCCCACTAAAAAATTAAATCGTGATACGTTAACCCTTGCGGGCTTAGTGCATAATATTGGTGCATTACCGGTATTAACCGAAGCAGAAGCTCAACCTGAACTGTTTAGTCGAATTGACGATTTACGCAGTTTAGTGCGTAAAATGCAGGGGCCGATTGGCCGTGCTGTATTAAAAACATGGGACTTTGCCCCAGAGGTAATGGAAGTGGTTGAACGTTGGTCTGATCTTCACTACCTGCCTAACACGGTCACTTACCTTGATTTTATTCGATCCGCAGCATTCTACACGGGTGAACTTCGTGCCGGTGAAGACTTAGAGGGAAGGTTAGGGGTGTTTGCCGAGCGCGGGCTACCTGTGACACCAGAAGATCTAGCCAGTGATGAATTTATTGAGATGTATCATTCAATTAAGCAAAGCTACGAATAGCCTTATTAATGGATATTTTTTATGGATATTACTCTTTGAGCCAATACCAGAATGAACACTATCCAAATATAATGCTGTTTAATGTCTAAAAACCACAAGACTGAAACTGTAACATGATGAATTATTTACTGATAACAATGTTATTTATTATTGCAGTTATGCTGTGCATTGTTGCATTCATTTATTGGCGCCAACATCGATTTATTCAGCGATTAACTCACTCGCTTGAACTCAGGTTGCTTAACCAAGATTCATTTAATATAGACTCGTCTTCTAAATCGTTAAAACCGCTCATTAACGTTCTTCATGATTTACATCAATCAAGCCTGTTTATTACCGAACGGGATAAGTTAACCGGATTAGCCAATCGTGTCGGCTTTAAACGAAAAATGCTGGCTAGAATGCCGATTTCAGAAGGCATGCTGGTGCTGGTGGATATTCACCAATTTCGTTTTGTGAATGATTTATTTGGTTTTTTATTTGGTGACAAACTGCTTAAAGCATTTGCAAAGCGGATCGATAGCCTTAATTGCAAAGCACAGTTTATTGCGCGGATGAACGGTAATGAGTTTCTGTTATTTTATCACCAACCCTTGACTATCGAGCAGTTGCTCACCATAAAAAATGACTTACAAAGACCATTTGAAATTGAACAGCAGCCCATCAGTATCAAAATGCAATTAGGGGTGTTGTCATTAAGTGAACATCATGCGGATGTGAGTTTGATGCTTCGCCGCTTAGATTTAGCCCTGAAGAAAGCCAAAGCATTAAAGCAGCCGATTGCTTTTTATGATCAGGATGATGATAAAGCGCAATACCGAGAATTGTTAATCATTAATGGCTTGCCTAAAGGATTAAAGCAAGATCAATTATTTATGGTTTTTCAACCAAAATTAGATATAAAAAGTGGCCAATGTAAGCAGGTAGAAGCATTGATCCGTTGGCAGCATGAAAGCTTAGGATTAATTTCACCGAGTGAATTTATTCCATTAGCGGAACAAACCGGAATGATTGATATTCTGAGTCCTTGGGTGCTGGATAACGTGTTAGCTCAACAAGCCAAATGGCGAAATATGGGGATTTACGTTAATGTTGCGCTTAATTTGTCATCAACTGATTTAGATAATCCCAATTTGGCAGTCGATGTCGCCACAAAACTATCCCAGTATCTGGTTCCTGCCGAATCCATTACGATTGAAATCACCGAAAGCGCCTTAATGATATCACTAGAACAAACTATTATGACCTTAAATCAATTGCGAGATATCGGGGTTAAATTGGCCATTGATGACTTTGGTACCGGTCATTCTTCTTTGGCTTATTTACGTCATTTACCTGTAGATGAAGTGAAAATTGATAAAGCCTTTTTAGATGAATTTGAAACGTCCAAAGCCGCGAAACAAATTGTTAAGACCAGTATCGATCTCGCTAAAAATTTAGGTTTTGAAGTGACGGTTGAAGGGGTGGAATCTAAGTCCGTCTTAGAGACGTTACATCTTTTTGGGGTGGATACGATTCAAGGTGATTACTTTGCGAAACCTTTCACTGCCAGTGAGTTTGAACACATTTATCCGCAACTTAATTACTCGCAACTTAATCATTCGCAACTTAATCATCCGCAAATTAAACACCCATAACATAATGGTCTTTAAGGCGAAATTGAGACATTGTAGGTGACCACGCTAAGACTAAGATCCCACCGATAAATGGGCGATTAATTCTGTCGGCATAGGCGCAAGTTGACGCTTCTGGTTCATGCAGACCATTTCAACCGCTGCCGTTACCGCAGGCTTTTTAGCATTGGGACGCCATATTTGCTGTTTCCACACGGTACGATACTTACTTTCAAAATAAAATTGAGTACGAACATCAATAATTTCTGCAAATTCAACCCCATCATGACATAACATATCGCTGCGATAAACAGCAAAACCTAATTGTTGTTGCTGCCAAAGTTGACTAAGCACATCCGCACCAATGACATGTTCACGTGCGCGTTCGAAATACTTTAAAAAATTAGGATGGTACACCACACCAGAAAAGTCGGTGTCTTCATAATAAATTTGTACCGCAAAAGAGTGAACGGGACTGTATTTGGGCTCTACAGAGACATGGCTCATTACACTATGACCTTATGTTATTCATTGTATTGTGGTTAATTATTTGAGGGCAGAAGCAGTTGATGATACTTGCCTTGTTTTTGTAACGTGAGCAGTCCTTTATCGAGTAATTGGCTAAGGTGCTTTGCTTGTGGATTATGTTTAGAAAACGCGACAAATATTTCACTGGTATGATTGTTAAATTTTGCTTTTATATCACGGCTAACACCCATCTGGTTGATGTAAACATCAGCGACAAGATCATACATAATCGCAGTATCAATTCTGCCCACTAATAGCAAATTGATCAATTGGCGCTGACTATTAACGGTAATAACGTGTAGTTTCAGTTTCTCTACAAGTGTCATAAATTCATCTCCGTATTCATAACCATCCACAATACCAATCGTGCTCTGTGTTGGGATCTGCCATTTATTATTCACAATGTTAGGGTATTCTTTGGCAAAGAAAAAAGAAGCCGTTACGGTAAAAAGAGGTTCATTACCAAATACAAAGCGATCAATAGTGCTCTGCTCACGTGTGACATTAAAGACGCCATCAACAGTGCCGCGTTCGGTCATAATCAGACCCCGAGAGTAAGGTACGACAATTGTGGAAACCTCAACATCAACTTGCTCAAAAGCATGGTTGATAATGTTGTGGGAAATACCTCTGCCGACTTCATCAGCAAACGGGGGCCAACTATCTTCTGCTGCTAACGTGATTCTTAGTGATTCTGCCACTGCCAACTTAGGGGTGACGATAACGCAAGCGCTTACAAGTGCAAGTAAAGTAACCTGAGCAAATATACGCCACACTTTGCCCGTTGGAATGTAACCAAGCAGGACGTTTGGGTAACCTATTAACGACATATAATCCTTTATTAAATGTTCCTGTTGCGCCAAGCGGATAATAGCACCTTTACTATTAAAGTGATATTTCCTCTGTTGCGAATATCGCCAATCAATAGCCGCTAGAATATGATTACGGCTAATGCCTACAAACTGACTCAGTGATAAATTAATGGTCATAATAAGGGTAACGGAAAAGAGTAATATTAATATTAACTAATTGATTGTTTTGCTAATAGATCAATAGGCTAGCCATAGTGTTAGTCATCAAGTTAGTTTGTTAAGGCGTCGATTTTGGCCGAAAAATGATTGAAATAAATACCATCACGGGCGAAAGCTGGAAAGTCACCGTGCAAGTTAACGAGCCTCTACAGCTGCTAGAGCGACCTTCGGTTTGTTAGGCTCAAGTGTCGCTTAGCTGCTAAGATTTTATAGGTTCTAGCCACGCAGCGTCCTAGCTTCTAGGCCTTGTTCTTCGGGAGCGCTGAAACGAGTATGTTGAAGTGGTTTGGGGATATATCAGCCATAGCCAAAATGATGGCTCAGGAGATGGGATTAAGTTATTTCAGTTTAATGTGCAGATGAATGCCGTGATGAATAGAGGTGGTCTATTGAGTAAACCCACTGACGATCCGCTGGGCTTTATGCACAAAGATATAATGTCAGCATTGATGCCGACTTAGCTTAACAGCAAAAAAGCGCATTTTTAGATGGTGTTTGTTATCGTTGTCCTGGGCAGGATAATTTACTTAATCCGACATTGGTATTGCATCACGAAGTGTCTTATAAGCACACAATGACAAGCATCAAGCATTTGAGTAATGCCTTTATATTAAAACGTGACGCTACCTGGGCACGATAATTTACTTAATCCGACATTGGTATTGCATCACGAAGTGTCTTATAAGCACACAATGACAAGCATCAAGCATTT